>QHPW01000473.1 GCA_003219675.1 Verrucomicrobiota bacterium | reverse complement strand
TTTCATAAATACGCATACGTTCGTTGCGCCCAATTTGGCCCGTGGCGAGGCGCGAGGGAGGGAGTGTATCCGCAGCGATACTCGACCGACCGAGCAAAGAAGCCACGGGCCAAATTGGCCGCAACCCGCAGGGCGGCATGTCTTTTGGCCGGAGGCGTTGTTGCTTGCTCCTTACAGATCCACTGCGGGATATGCTCGTCGCTCGCGCCTAGCCTCCGCCCAAAATCCATTGCCGCGAACGTGTGCGTATTTATGAAATAGACCACTAAGCCGGGAGACTCGGCGTGTTCGCAATCATCGGGATCGGCGAACCGACGATTAGGGATTCGGCCCGACCGGATACTGGGTCGGGAGGGCTGTCGCCACCGCCTTCTCAAGATCCCCGAGGTCCGGATGACCGAAGCCGCTGGCGCTTACGGGATGGCCATGGGCGTCGTTCGCGATGTCATGAATGATATTGTCGTCCCCGGTCGGGCTGACGCCGGCGGGCACAGCGTCGAGGTTCAGCTTGTGACGAACCTTCCAGGCGATGATGTGATCGGTGCAGGAAGTGTCGCCGCTGACACCGATGGCGCCGACAAGTTTGCCTTCCTTGTTGTAGAGCGCCAGGCCCCCGCCGAACACATTCACGCCGCCGATCTTGTGCCCGACCATCGGGTCGTTCGCCTGTCCGTAGTTTTCCGATGGCCCTTTGTAGGCGGCCGATGTGTCCACGGGATTGCTTTCCTGCAAGCCGAATAGAGTGCCGCCCGGTTGCACGGCAGAATAGAGATTTGCCGTGGAAAGTGCGAGGCCCGGCAGGCTGAACGCATTCGCCGTATTCGCTTTCTGCGCGGAAATGACACGGCTGCCAGGCCATTGATCGCCGCGATCATTTCCCGAGAAGGCCACGGCGCAAACGATTCCATCCCGGTTGACGACCGTCGCCCACATATTCAAACCAAAACCGGCGTTGTTGGTCCCTCCCACGTCCACGACCGCCTTCAGCGCGGTCCGCAATTGAGCGTGCGTGGGCAGGTCTTTGCAATTGTTCCGCTCCGGCGGATCGTCTTCAGCGCCGCCTGCCGTTGATGCGCCCAGCGCCAGCGCGATGGCGAGCGCCGGCCCGAAGCAAATACTGCGTGTCTTGAACATACTATGCTCCCTTTGTTGATGGTTTTGTCAGGATTCCTGGTTGTCAGGAAACCTCACCCTAACTTTGCAAGGCGAGTAGACAAGGAGAAAAAGGCAGTCTTTCAGACCAGGCGCATCTTCTTGACGTTGCCCCGACTCGTCTGGCACCGCGGAGCGCCAATCTCCGATCCGGCGCGTTTCGGGGTGCTTTTGAATACCTGCCGGGTCGGAGACCGGCGCTCCAGGGGCAGATACGCCCTCTTCAGACCTGGTCTTACCGGACGCTCAACAACGCTCGTCACGAAGTTTCCTCTTTTGGCAGGAAAAGCTCTAACTCCTCGATCACGCGTTCGACTGAAAGGCCTTGCAATCCTTCCGGCGAACGCAACACGGTCACGCGCTCGGCGCGCGGACGCCAGACTGTTTCATTGGCTTCACCCCAGAAAACCAACACCGGCAGTCCCGCTGCCGCGGCCAGATGGGTAATGCCCGAATCGTGGCCGATGAAGCCGCGGCACCGTTGCAGCCGCCATGCCAACTCGAACAACGGCAGGCATTGCGCCAGTTGAAGCCGGTCCGGGTGGAACACCGCCGACAGACGGCGCAACCGTTCCAGTTCCGCTTCGCCACCTGCCATCAGAAAATTGAACTTTGTCGCGGTCTGCAGGTGCTGGATGAGGCGCATCCAGTTTTCCTCCGGCCAGTTCTTCCTTTCACTGCCGCTGCCGGGATGGAGAGCCACAGTGGGACGGGCATCCTGGGCGTCCTTGCGAGAAGAGCCGATGGTTTCGTGCGCGGCGTTTGACTCGGCGCAGCACGCAGACGGGCTGGAAGCCTGTTCCACTTTGAGCCGCGGCACAGGGTCGGCATCGAAGACCGCCAGGCGTTCCAACGGTTTCAGTAAAACTTCTGTCTCGTGCAGACTGGATCGTTCCTCCGGCCGGTGCGGGCCCGCGATGAACTGCACTTTCGAACATCGCGCCACGTTTTCCTGAAAAATTCCGTCGGGATCGAAAAGGTATGACACGATCACGGAAAATCCGGAGAAGTATTCCGACAATCCCGCGTCGAGCTGTCCGTCGCGCGCGAAGAAGCCCGCCAGCGTTCGCGCGTCGATGGAACAGACTTCGTCCACCAGTCCGCCCGCCAAAGCCAGGCGCGCGATGTGCGGATAGCCCAGGACTTCGAGTCGTGCTTCGGGAAACTGCCGTCGCAACGCCGCGAACACCGGCAGCGTCAGAATGAAGTCCCCGATCGCGCCGCCGCGGACGACGAGGATTTTGCCGTGATGTTTCATGTTTTCGGAATTGCGCCGAAATGACCGGGTGGAATTGTGGTTCATCACTCCGGAGGCTCGGTATACGGACCGCCGTGAATGATCAACATCTCCCGGTCAGGCGCGGCCTCAACGGCTGAGGAGCTGCTCAGCGGCCGGCGGCGGTGAAGAAGACTGCGCCTGCGCCTCCACCTGACGAAACACGGTCAAACCGAGCACGGCGACAAACAAGCCGAAGGCGAGCCGGATGCCGCTGCCGACGCGGACGCGGGTGTCGGTTGCGGTTGCCCAGTCGAGCAGATCGCGCAGGCGCCAGGGCGAAATGGTGAACCACATCCCCGCGACGACCAGCACATAGGCCCAGGTCACGATCACCAGCCGCCACCCGGTGTCGGCCCAGCGCGCCGTGTCCACCATCAGTTTGGCGAGCAGCAGAAAAACAATGGCCAACCCGCGCACTGCCAGAAAATCGCGCACGTAAATGCACGTGGCGACACCCACCGCCGCGAAGCCAATCAGCATCAGCCTTTTGTAGGCGGCGACGTCCGAGATGTTTTCGGCGTTGAGGTTCCAGA
Source organism: Verrucomicrobiota bacterium (assembly GCA_003219675.1). Lineage (GTDB taxonomy): Bacteria > Verrucomicrobiota > Verrucomicrobiia > Limisphaerales > AV2 > AV2. The sequence continues at coordinate 2,435 of QHPW01000473.1, read as the reverse complement.
GGAACCAGGACGTGCCGAGCAGCATCAACGCGTAGCCCTGCGGCAATCCCATGCCCAGCCCCATTAGAATCGATAAGGTGGAAAGCTTCATTCGAAAAAATCAACCGCAGATGGACGCAGATAAACGCAGATAAAACGACTTCCTGCTTTCGCACAGCCTGAAGAACCTCGCGCACAATGCGCTCGGCTTAAGCTAACCGAATGCGACACTTTGAAGCTGTATCTGTGTTTATCTGCGTTCATCTGCGGTGTGCTTTCAGTCCAGATTCACGATGGCCGGGTCGCCGTAAAGCGTGAATCCGCCGGCGCCGGCAATGTTCAAGTCGAGCAGTTGGCCAAGATGCCGTTCCGAGCCCTCGAAGACGACGATCTTGTTCGTGCGCGTGCGACCTTCGAGCCGGGCTGGATTCTTGCGGCTCGGCCCTTCAACCAGAATCTGCGCGCGGCGGCCGACGCAGCGCCGATATTTCCTTTTGCCGATCTCATTCACCAGATCGAGCAGCCGGCCGTGGCGTTCCTCGATGACCTCCTGCGGAACCGGGTTCGGCATCACTGCCGCCGGTGTGTCCTTGCGTGGCGAATATTTGAAGACGAAAGCGTTGTCGAACTCGACCTCCCGCACCAGCGATAACGTTTCCGCAAAATCCGCCTCGGTCTCGCCGGGAAACCCGACGATCATGTCCGTTGTGATGCCCATCTCCGGTTTCACGCGGCGCAGTTTTTCGATGATGCCCAGGTATCGCTCGCGCGAGTAGCCACGGTGCATCAATTTCAATATGCGGTTACTGCCGCTCTGCACGGGCAGGTGCGCGCTCTCGCACAGCTTCGGCAGCCGCGCGTAAGCCTCGACCAGATCGTCGCCGTAACCCTTCGGATGCGGCGAAGTGAAGCGGATGCGTTCCAACCCATCGATGGCATTCACCGCTTCGAGCAGTTGAACGAAGGCGGATTTATCATTCTTGATGGGAATGCACCCCTCGCCCGGCTGCTCCACGCTTTCCATGAACCTCGTAGCAGCCGACGTGAGGAGGCTCTCGCTATTTCGGATTTCGGATTTCGGATTTCGGACTTCAGACAGAGCCTCCTCACGTCGGCTGCTACTGTTCAAGGGTTCAATGCGCGAAATTTTTCGGGCAAATCTCTCCCCTTCGGATGGGGAGAGGGCGGGGAGAGGGGACCTTCGGCGACCGTAGCTGGTCACGATCTGGCCCAACAGTGTGATTTCCTTCGCGCCGCGCGTCACAAGCTCGCGGCACTCGGCGACGATATCAGGAATCGTCCGGCTGCGTTCCACTCCTCGCGTGTAGGGCACGATACAAAAGGTGCAGTATTGGTTGCACCCTTGCATGATGCTGACGAACGCGGTGACCTGTAGCGGCGGTCTGTGACCGCCGTTCGCGTCGCCGTTGCCATACAACAAGTGTTCCTTGATCGTCGCTTCACTCCCTTTCTCCTCCGCCACATCGACGACCTTGTGCCGGCGTCCGGCCAGAATTTCGTCCAGATAATCCGCCGTCCGATGAAACTTCTGCGTGCCGACGACCAGATCCACATCCGGCAGTCTATCGATCAACTCCTGTCCGCGGCTTTGCGCCATGCAACCCATGAAGCCGAGGACGACCTTGGGCCGGCTGCGGCGAATATCCGCAGCCAGGTTCTCCATCTTGTTGAGGGCTTTTTGTTCCGCCATGTCGCGCACGCTGCAGGTGTTCAGCAGAATCACGTCCGCAACGTGTTCCGATGGCGCCAGCGTGTAGCCCTTGGCCACGAGTTGGGCGGCGACGGCTTCGCTGTCGCGCTCGTTCATCTGGCAACCGTAGGTTTTGACATAGACACTCGGCATGGCCTGGAGCGCGGTGAAGGTAAGGCAGGCGACGCCCATTGGAAAGAACGAAGATTGCAAATGACGAAACCCGAATGACGAATAACGAAAGAATCACGAAATCGCGAAAAGGGGATTGGTCGGTGAAGTTTTCGGATTTCGAGCTTCGTGCTTCCTTCGGATTTCGTCATTCGACATTCGGATTTCTGCCGGGCGCATCAGTTTCTTGCAGGGCGCATGAGCGCCTAGAGGCACGGGCGTCCCGCCCGTTTGCTCCAAACCAGAAACTCACGGGCGGGACGCCCGTGCCACTAACGTTGCAAGAAACTGATGCGCCCATTTCTGCCTGCGCCTTTCAATTCACGTTGCCCCCGGCATCCGGCTTTGTTAAACCTTCTGCCATGGAATCCCCGAAAGACCCTGAGTCGGACATCCACAGCGAGGCGTTCCTGCGTCAACTCATGCGCCGCCAGCTTCGGCTCTCCATCGCCTGCGCCGGCACCTTTCTGGTCGCGTTGCTCGGTCTGCCGCTGTTGAACTACTTCTACCCGGAACTGATGGCCACGCGTGTCTTCGGCTTCACGCTCACGTGGTTCATCCTCGGCGTGTTGTT
>QHPW01000128.1 GCA_003219675.1 Verrucomicrobiota bacterium | reverse complement strand
CCGTATTCGGCAGCGCGAAGAGCGATCCGGCGCTGCTTCCCGAAGCCATCATTGCCGCCGGACAGATTGGCACGCCGGATACCGGGGCGCTGCTCGTGAGATTCCTGAATTCCCGACCGGCGGAAAAAGTGATTTTGCTTCAGACAATTGCTGCGCTCGGCAAATTCAAGGCTGACGAAGCAGTCGCGGCCATCGCGCCTTTTGCGCGGAACGTGGATTCAGAAGTTCGACAGGCCGCCCTGGCGGCGTTGACTGGAATCGGTGGCGATCCGGCCGCGGCCGTTATTTTGCCGCTGCTGAACGATCCCCCTGCCGCCGTTCGCCGCGGCGCTGTGATTGTTGAAATTGTATCGTGACGGGGAAACAAAGTGGGAAGCCATTGCTGCCCTGGCGCGGATGCCCGATGTGCAGGCTTTGGATGCTTATCTCGACGGCCTTGGAGGAAAGAATCCAACACTGCGGGCCGCCTGCCGAAAGGCGATTGGAACGATTCGCGATAAGGCACTGCCCGCGATTGAGTTGAAGTTGAATGGACTCGTGCCGGAGACGGTTGCCGAGTTGCAAAAAATTTACGCGGACAATCCCGAAGCGCGAAAAAGCCGGCTTTTTGAAACCACGGCGAGGGAGCTGGAGCCGGCCGATTACCTGGACTTCGCGCTGGAACACGACGGCGACGCGGTCCGAGGGCGAACAATATTCAGTGACTTGAGCGGCGTCGCCTGCATCAAGTGCCATCGCGTCGCGGGCGAAGGGGGCGATGTGGGGCCAGATCTGACCATGGCCGGAACGCAATTTGGACGGACCGAACTCGCCGAGAGCATTCTTTACCCCAGCAAAGCGATTCGCGAAGGCTATCAACGCGTCGAAGTGGAGACCCGGAACGAGGAGACGTTCGAAGGACTGGTGAAGGCGGAGTCGAACGACTGGCTGACGCTGCGCGATGCCAACGGCCGTGACCGTCGGATTTCGAAGGCGGACGTCAAGGAACGGCGCAACAGCCAGGTCTCGCTCATGCCGGAAGGTTTGGAGGCGGGAATGACACAGCAGGATTTCGCCGCTCTGGTGGCGTATTTGGTCTCGTTGAAGGGCCGGCCATAATTCCGATAATATGAAATACACCTACGAACAACTCGCCAAAATGATCGACCACTCCCTCTTGCGTCCCACGATGACGGATCGGGAGTTGGAGGACGGCTGCCGGCTCGCGGGCACATACGGCTTGGCGGCGGTTTGTATCAAACCTTACGCGGTGAAGCGGGCCGTTGAATTGCTCCAGGGCAGCGGCGTCTTCGTCGGCGCGGTGATCGGTTTCCCCCACGGCAACTCCTGCACCGAGTCGAAGCGATACGAGACCGAACTGGCCTGCCGCGCCGGCGCGGTCGAGATCGACATGGTCATCAACATCGGCAAGGCGTTGAGCGGCGACTGGGATTATGTCGAACGCGATGTCAAGACGGTTTGCGATGAAGCTCATAAACGTGGCGCCAGAGTGAAGGTGATTTTTGAAAACGATTACCTCGCCAACGGCGGCGCGGGCCTGGGCAGCGACGAAATCAAAATCCGGCTTTGCCGGATCGCCGAACGCGCGGGCGCGGACTGGGTGAAGACCTCGACCGGCTACGGATTCGTGAAGCAGAAGGACGGCAGCTATAATTACAAGGGCGCGACCGAGCACGACCTGAAGTTGATGCGCGCGAACTGTTCGCCCAAGGTGCAGGTCAAAGCGGCGGGCGGCGTTCGCGACCTCGATGGCTTGATCAAGGTCCGCGATCTGGGCGCCACACGCTGCGGCGCGACCGCCACGGCGGCGATGCTGGACGAATACCGTCGGCGTGAGGCCGCTTGAGTTTTCTTCCGCGGCTTCGAGTTCTTCTTTGCGGCACGAGTCGCCGCAATGTTCAATCACGGCGCGGACTTTCTTGACTTCCGTAGCAGCCGAGGTAACGAGGCTCAAACTTTCATTTCCGCACTCCGCGTTCCGAATTCCGCATTTGAAATGAGCCTCGTTACCTCGGCTGTTACGGAAAAATAATCTTCTTCGCGTTGCCGAGTTCCTGTGGTGGTCTCCGCAATCGCGGTTTCCTGAGACGCGCGATTCACGAGGTCACCCGCGCGTTATCGCGGCGGCGAGGTTGCGATGATGACGACGCCGAGCACGATGACCGCCGCCGCCGCCAGCATCTGACCCGTGAGCGTCTCCCCGCCGAGCGCCCAGCCGAGGAACACGGCGATGACTGGATTGACGTAGGCGTAAGTCGAAAGCCGCGCGGGCGTGGTGGCCTTGAGCAGCCAGGCATAGGTGCTGAAGCCCACCAGTGATCCGATGAACGTCAGATAAACGAACGCCGCAAGCGACCGTGTCGAGACCCGGGTTGTATCCAATGTTTCACCCATCCCCAGCCCGCCGAGTGCGAGGATGATTCCTCCCGCGATCATCTGTTGAGCGGCGACCATCATCGGAGACTCCGGCTTGGGCGCGTATTTTGTGTAGAGTGAGCCAACAGCCCACGCGACGCTCGCGCACACCAGCGCCACAACTCCCATGAAATCACCCGCGCCTCCGCGCAACACGGAACGCGAGCCGACCAGCGTCAGCACGCCGGCAAAGCCCACCGCGATGCCAAGCACCGTTTGAAGTGTGGGACGTGTTCCGCCGGGCCGCAACCAGTCGAACAGGGCGAACCAGAGGGGTGTTCCGGCGATAATCAGCGCGGCCAATCCGGACGACACTTTCTGTTCCGCCCAGTTCACGCCGCCGTTGCCAACACCCAGCATCAGCGCGGACGCGAGGACCGCGTGACGCCAGTTGACCGGCGATGGTGCGGGCGTGCCGGTGGCGCGCAGCCAGACGTAGAGCATCAGCCCCGCCGCCAGGAATCGCGCACCCCCCATGAGGAACGGCGGCAGAGTCTCGACGGCAAAACGAATGCCGAGGTAGGTCGAACCCCAGATCAAGTAGATCGCGACGAACGCGGCGATGACCAGACCGCGTGGCGCTTTGCTCCGACCGTGAGTGTTCATATCAGTTCATCCCGAGAACAGAAGTGGAATGGAACAGGAGAAAACAAAGGAAACAAAGCCCAAGGTTTCCGCTGCTCGATTTATGAAGTCGTTTCGTCCGACGTCGGATTGAGTCAACCCGTTCCGGCTTCGTTCTCTTCGTTGCCTTCTGTGAAAAG
>QHPW01000472.1 GCA_003219675.1 Verrucomicrobiota bacterium | reverse complement strand
GACTTGATGCCGCTGAGGATTTCTCCCAACTGCCAAAACGCAGGTTTGCCGTCCTTGTCCTGTTCTTTGATCTGCGGTTCGAACAGCAGATGGACGTGATCCGGCATCACACATGCCGCATAGAGGTGATACTGGCGATGATTGTGCGCGTAGAGGATGCTCTCTAACACGATGTCACGTTCGCTGGGCGTCAGCTGGCGCTGCTGCCGGGTGGAGAAAGTGACCATGTATTTGCCCCACGGACGTTCAAAATGCGGCAGGCGTCTCCTGGAGTACCTCGCCGCCGGCCGATTCAGCACGCCGGGGCCGACCGCGAGGGCGCGGTCGGCTGCGCCCGAGGCGGGCGCGCTCCCCATTCCATCGAGGATTCGCGCGACCTCTTCGTTGGAGAGTTCAATCCCTCTGTCCAACGTCTTGTTGAACGCCTCCTCCTCGGTGCGGATGACTTCCTGCACGTGCTTTTTCTTCGCGCGGATTTCCGGGAAGACCTCGCCCATTCTCTGCGCAAGCTCGTCCACGAGTTTGTAGAAGAATGGTTCGTGAAAGCCCAGCGTGCGGCCGTAACGCACCGCGCGGCGCAGGATGCGGCGCAGAACGTAGCCGCGTCCTTCGTTCGACGGCTGAATGCCGTCCGCAATCGCAAAGCTCAACGTCCGGATGTGATCCGCGATGACGCGGAAAGCAACATCGGTTGATTGTTGAGGGTTGATGGTTGATAAATCGGCGGGCGGCAGCGTGCTCCCGTATTCCTTGCCGGATAGTTTCACCAACGCGTCGAAGATCGGGCGGAAGATGTCGGTCTCGTAGTTGGAGATTTTTGTGTTGTCAAAATCCTTGAGCCCTTTTGTGCCTTGAATGATGGACGTGACGCGCTCGAAACCCATGCCGGTATCGACGTGCCGGGCGGGCAGCGGCGTGAAGGTGCCATCGGGGTTCGCGTTGAACTGGATGAAGACAAGATTCCAGATTTCGATGCAGCGCGCCTCGCCTTTATTGACGAGCTTGCCTTTCGTGTCGCCGGCAGGAGTGAGGTCCACGTGAATCTCGGAGCACGGACCGCACGGACCGGTGTCACCCATCATCCAGAAATTATCCTTCTTGTTGCCGTAAACGATGTGCACCTTCGGGTCGAGACCGGCGCCGGAAAAAAGCCGCGCCCAGTGATCGTAAGCTTCCTGGTCGAACTCGGACGGGTCGCCCGCGGCGGGTTTGTACACCGTTGCGTAAAGCCGCTTTGCCGGGAATTTCCATTTCTCGACAACCAGTTCCCAGGCCCACTCGATCGCCTCTTTCTTGAAGTAATCGCCGAAAGACCAGTTGCCGAGCATTTCGAAGAAGGTGTGGTGATAGGTGTCGTGGCCGACGTCTTCCAGGTCGTTGTGTTTGCCGCCGGCGCGGACGGACTTCTGCGTGTCGGCCGCGCGCGTCCCGACAGTGTCGGCTCCCACTATCGCGCCGGGCCATTTGTCCACGTCCGGCTTGCGCTGGCCGAGGAAGATGGGGACGAACTGGTTCATGCCCGCGTTGGTGAACAGCAGGTTCGGCGCATCGGGCAGCAGGCTCGACGAAGGCACAATGGTGTGCCGCTTCGATTTGAAAAAATCGAGGAACGACTGGCGGATTTCGGACGATGTCATCATGGCAATGCTAAATGTAGCGCGCAGGCTTCAGCCTGCGCGCAACCTGAAGGTTGCGGCTACCACGGCGGTCACGGACCACCTCTGCAAATCGCTTTGATAGCGTCATCGCGCTGCGCTGCGCCGAAGGCGCAGCGCGCCATCCCTACCAAAATCAGGGTGGGAGGTTAGCCGGAAGCCCGGTGGCAAAGCGAGTGGAAGTTTTCCATGGGCATGGCGGGACGGGGTCTTTTGGTTTGTCCTGCGAACATGTTGGAGTTCAGCCTTCGGGCTGTTCCGTAAACACTAGTGACCCCTTTTCCTTGAGGCTGACGGAATCTGGCGTTACAACTTTCGCGGTGCCTGGATGAACTTCATGGACGTGATAAAGACGATCCGCGCTTCCAAGGGCCAAAGCGGTCGTCTGAAGATAAAGAGGCCGGGATCGTAGCTGCCGTTTCTCGCGCTTCGCCCAATCGTGAGAAATGACTTGGCGCAGTCCGATGGCGTTGGCTACAGTTTGCGTGCGTCCGCCGATGAGCACTCCACTCCCGCGATTCTGGCGCCAGGCGCTGTTCGGTGCGCTGATGTTTTCTTTTTGCGCAATAACGAACCGCCTGGTTGCGGCCGACACGAATGATCTGGCGAGGGAGCTGCGGCAATTGAAGGAGGAAAATCGGGCGCTAAAGGAGCAGTTGCGACAACAGTCGGAAGCCGTCAAGCGCCTCACTGAAAGGCTGAACCACCTGGAACGCGCCCGCGAGAGTCCGCAAGACGCCTCGGCCGACGCCGCGGCGGCCGACCGGTCCACCCAGCCCGGCCTGCTCACGCGCGGGCTTTCGTCGGAAAAGCTTGTTCTCAGTGGCGAAGGCGGTTTGGCGTTTTTCCACCAGGATTCGCAAGGCCAGTTCCACAACGCCGAGTTCCGCGTGGACGAGGCGAAGTTGTTTCTCGACGCGAAAGTGTGGAAGGACGTATATGTTTTCGCGGAAGTGAATCTCATCACCCGCGAACAGGACGAGCAATATCTGGAACTGGGCGAGCTCTACGTGGATTTCGAAAACGTCTCCGGCCTCTGGGGCCAGGATCGCTTGCTCAACCTGCGCGCCGGCCGCATCGATATTCCATTCGGCGAGGAATATCTGGCCCGCGACGCCATCGACAATCCGTTGATCTCGCACTCGTTGAGCGATCTCTGGGGCGTGGATGAAGGCGTGGAACTTTACGGCCGATGGAAGCCGCTTCAATACATCCTGGCCGCACAAAACGGCGGGCACCCGTTGTTGAACGACGGCGATGCGGACAAGGCGGTGGTGGGCAGGCTTGCTTATGAACCGGCCAGGTGGCTGCACTTGAGCGCCAGCGCCATGCGGACGGGCCATCTGGACGTGCAGAAGGACCAGTTCTCGGAATTATGGTTCGGCAACGGTTTCATCCGCCAGATCGGCGCACCCGCCACCACGACCAAATTTCACGCCGAACTGCTGGAAGGCGACGCGCAATTGTTCTGGCGGCGCGGCCACTTGAAATCGGCCGGAGGCTGGTTGCGCTTCGATGACAACGACCCGACGACCGATCACCGGCGAAACCTGCATTACTACTACGTCGAGGCAGTCCAGGGCATGAACGAAAAGCTCTACGGAGCAGTGCGTTGGAGCCAGATTTTCGCGCCGAAAGGATTTCCGCTCGTCGGCGCCGGGGATTTTGGCTCGCGTCTGTTTGGCAACCTGACGGAAGGGCTTTGGCGGCTCACGCTCGGGGCGGGTTATCGCTGGAGTCGTGATCTGGTCTTCAAAGTCGAATACTCCTTGAACCAGGGACGGGAACTCGGCGGCACACCTCGCGACCATGAGGATCTGGTCGCCGCGGAAGTGGCGGTGCGTTTCTGATTCATGAAATCTTCGATGCTCGTTTTCATCATGGCGCTGGGGCCGGCGATGGCGTTCGCCGGCGACATCAGCGGCACCGTGCGTGCCGAAGGCAAACCCGGGGTCGAATCGCCCGCCGACGGCGGTGGAAAGTATGAGAGCCGGAAGTTCAAGTTCGTCGAACGTCTGGATTATACGCAGTTGCGCGACTTCGTTGTTTACGTGGACCAGCCAACGGCGGAGAAACCGACGCCACCTGCCAAGCCGTTGGAGGTGGTGACCCAGAAGGACGCCACGTTCAAGCCGCACGTGCTGCCGGTGGTGATCGGAACGACCGTTTCCTGGCCGAATCAGGACGAGATTTTGCACAACGTCTATTCTTTCTCGGAGACGAAGCAGTTCGACCTTGGGCTGTATAAAAACGAGGTGAAGACAGTGAATTTCGACAAGTCCGGCCGGGTGGATGTGTTCTGCTCGATCCACAGCAAGATGCACTGCGTCATCCTCGTGCTCGAAAATCCTTATTTTGCCACAACGGATGCCAAAGGCGGGTTCACCATCACCAATGTTCCGCCCGGGATATATCGCGTCAAAGCGTGGCACGAGCGACTTCCTCCACAAGTCAAGCAGATCACTGTGCCGGAAAAAGGCGCGGTCAAAGTGGACTTCGTTCTGGGGATCAAGGGCCTGCCACAGTATTAGCGTATTACCCATGAAAGTCCGGTTGTCCCGGTGGCCGTTGCGATTTCGGACCAAAGTGTTGCTGCCGATATTTGTGATCCTGGCGGCATTAGTCGGTTTCATGTTCTGGTTGGTCAACCGTCATTTCACCCGCCAATTGCAGACCCAGGCGCGGCTGGCGGTCGAAACCGCCGACGCGGCGTTTGCCTATTATCAGGACGCCCGCACCCGCGATCTCAAATCGCGCTACGCCGGCCTGGCCAGCGACACTCGCCTCCGCCGGGTGCTCCAGCATGATGATCCAAAAACACTCGAATTCCTGCTCCAGGAACTCCTCGACGAATTTGACGCCGACGCGGCCGTGTTCACTCCCGGCACGGAACGACCGGCCGTGGGTGCCCAGCGGGAAGGCCAGCCGGTTTGGAGCGATCTGCAACCGCCTTTCACTCCATCCGTCACCCAGGCGCTGAAAGGAAGCTTCAACATCGCCACGGTCAGCGCAGCAGGAAGATTGTGGGAGATCGTCTCCCTGCCCGTGTCCGTCAGCGACCACGTCGGCGCGCTGACTTTCGCCCACGGGATGGACCGGACACTCGCGCGGCAAATCAAACAGCTTACGCACAGTGAAATCCTGTTCGTCGCGGATCGCGCGGTGATCGCCTCGACGTTGGACCGCGCGATTGACAGTCAGCAATTGCTCCCTCTGTTCCGGCGCGTCCTCGAAGCCGGTGACGAAAACCGGGTCGCGGAGCGGCAGATCGAGCCGGTGCGGCTGGGCCAGGAAAGGTTCATGGCGCTGGCGGGGCCGCTCATCGGTCTGAGCCGGGACTACAAGCTGGGTTATGTGCTGCTGTACTCCTCCGAGAACGCCTGGCGCGAGCTGCGCGCCAGCCAGCGACGTCTGGCGGTCGCCAGCCTGCTCGGCATCACCCTCAGTTGCGGTCTGGTTTGGATGCTGGTACGGCACGTGACCCGCCCGCTGCAGGAATTGCGCAGCGGAGCCGAGGGGGTGGGCCGTGGGAACTTCTCCCACCGCGTGCCCGTGTCTGCGCGCGATGAGTTTGGCGAACTGGCGACCGCGTTCAATCGCATGACCGAAAATCTGCAGGTCTCGCGCGCGGAATTGGAGCAAACCGTGCAACGGCTCAAGACCACGCGGGCGCAGCTGGTACAGACCGAGAAGCTGGCCGGCGTGGGTGAGTTCGTGGCCGGAGTCACCCACGAGTTGAACAACCCGCTCACGGCGGTGATCGGGTTCGCCGAGTTGCTGCAAAACTCGAATCTGAGCCAGGAGCACCGCGGATACGTTCGGCGCATCGTGGACGGAGTGGGGCGCTGCCACAAAATCGTGCGCAGCCTCCTGAGTTTCGCGCGTAAACATCGTCCGGAACGCAAACTCTCCAATCTGAACGATCTGGTCGAAAACACGCTTAGTTTTGTCCAATACGAGTTTCACACCGGCAACATCGCGATTGTCCGACAACTCGACCCGAACCTGCCCTCAATCATGGTGGACCCGAACCAGCTTCAACAGGTCTTCCTCAACATCGTCAACAATGCGCGCCAGGCGATTGAAGGCTTTCGGCACGACGGTCAACTGAAAGTCTCCACCGACAGGGTGGAAGACAAACTGCGCGTTTCCTTTGCCGACAATGGCCCCGGCATCACGCCGGAAAACCTCACGAAGATTTTCGATCCGTTCTTCACGACAAAAGAAGTCGGCAAAGGCACCGGTTTGGGTCTCAGTCTGTCTTACGGCATCATTCAGGAACACAACGGCACGATCCAGGTCAGCTCCGCCCCCGGCGCCGGCACCACGTTCATCATCGAACTGCCGATCCTCACCGACGCCGCCGTGGCAGCCGCAGGCGCAGGGACCACTGATACCTCCTTCACCCGGGCCTCGTTCGAAGGCGCCGGCAAGGGCATTCTTGTCATCGACGACGAAGAGCCGGTCCTCGACCTGGTTCAATCCACACTGGTCCGGCGCGGCTTCACTGTGGACACGGCGCGCGATGGCGAAGAAGGCCTCCGCTGAATCGCTCAAACGCGCTTTGACCTGATCGTTTGCGACTGGAAAATGCCCGGGCTGAATGGCCAACAGGTCTTCGAACGGCTGCGGACGAGCGACCCGCTCGCGGCCGGCCGCTTTATCTTCCTGACGGGTGACGTGGTCAACGACCGGACACAACAGTTCGTCCGCGAAAGCAACGTTCCCTGCCTCGCCAAGCCGTTCTCGCTCGCTGAATTTGGCGCTCTGGTAAAGAAACTGACGCAACCGGACGTCGAGGCCTGAGCGGCGCACGGGCGCGGCACCGCCGGCGTCAAGCCCCGTCGTCCATTCGGCGCGACAACACCGAAATCCATCGACCTCCGGCAAAGCCGGAGGCTTCCCTCGCTCATTATGAAGGTGATCTATCTTTTGCCGATTTTCATTTGCCGGCCGACGCACCCCGCCTATACTTGCGCGCATTCAAACACATCCTAGCCAGGCGCCTCTGTGAAAACAGTGGTACATATCCGCGTCAACGGGGTCGAGCAACAGCATGAGGTCGAACCGCGGACACTGCTGGTCCATTTCCTGCGCGATTGTTGCAAGCTGACGGGGACGCACGTGGGATGTGAGACCACCCTTTGCGGCGCGTGTACCGTGTTGCTCGACGGCAAGGCGGTGAAGTCCTGCACGCTGTTGGCGGTTCAGGCGGTCGGCTCGGAGGTCACCACAGTTGAGGGCCTGGCCTGGAACGGAAAACTTCATCCGCTCCAGGAAGGTTTCTGGGAATGTCACGGCCTGCAATGCGGCTACTGCACGCCCGGCATGATTATGGCCGGCTTCCAATTGCTCGACCGCAACCCGAACCCCACACGCCAGGAGATCTGTCACGCCATCGAAGGCAACCTCTGTCGTTGCACCGGCTATTCGCACATCATTGATGCCATCGAATACGCGGCCAGAAAGATGGCGAAGGCGAAGAGATGAGGACCACAAAGTCAAAAGGCTACTTCGGGCGACCGATCAAGCGCGTCGAAGATCCCCGGCTCATCAAGGGAATCGCCACTTACGTGGATGACATTGTTCTGCCCGGCATGCTCCACGCGGCGATCCTGCGCAGCCCTTATCCACACGCGAGCATCAACCGAATCTCGACCGACGCGGCCAAAGCCACGCCCGGGGTGGTCGGGGTCTTCACCGGGGCCGAGGTGAACGGCAAATGCGGCGTGGTGCCGTGCGCCTCGCCGATGCCCGATTCCAGGATTCCCAAACATACGGTGCTCGCCGGCGACCGCGTCTATTTCGTCGGCCATCCGGTGGCGGTCGTGGTTGCCGTTGACCGCTACGCGGCGCGCGACGCGCTCGATTTTATCGAAGTGGATTACGGCCCGCTCGCGGTCGTCAGCGACCCTGAGAAGGCGCTGGAGAAGGACTCTCCGCTGACTCATCCCGAGTTTGAATCAAACGTGGCGTTCACCTGGTCAGTGTCCAATGGCAATCTCGGCGCCGCGTTCAAGCAGGCGGACCGTGTCATCAAGCAGCGCATG
>QHPW01000471.1 GCA_003219675.1 Verrucomicrobiota bacterium | reverse complement strand
CCCTTGTATTCCGCCCGGTAGCGGATGCGTTCCGGAAAAACCCCGGAGAGAAAGAGCGACTGATTTCCGACGTGAGTTCGAATGTAGAAGCTGGTAGGGTCGTCCGCCGTCTGCAACGCCGTCAGCATTTCGAAAAAGTAGTCCAGCGGTTCGGGCCTGCCGGGCACGACGCAGCGCGTGTTCTCAATGCGCGAATATTCCGCCAGCAACTCGGCGACATAATCCGCCACCACGCGGTCTTCGATGCCGGAACGGTTCAACACGTGTCGGACGAGCACGTAAAAGTAAAAGCGCGTCGAAACCCGCAAACAGCCGCGCTGCTCCAGCAGGGCGCGGAACAAGGCTTCATCGTCCAGAATCAGGTCCCGGGTGTCTTCGTCGGCCAGCAATTTGACCAGAGTTTCAGCGGAGCCCGTGCGCGGCCCCAACGCCGACACGATGAACTCCACGTCGGCAGCCGTGAACTGCACCCGGCAGTTTGGTTGAATCACATTCATCCGTTTACTATGCCATGTTCTTCGAACAACTTAACCGCGCAGTCGTCCCCGGATCCCATGGCAGCGGTGCTGCCGCGGCGCCGCGCGCCGGCGCCAACGGCACTTCGACCGGGTCCAAATCGGGACGCTGCCAGCGCCAGGTCCATTCAAAGCATAATCGGTTCCAGCTCATACGATGAGAACGCGCGCTGTTCGGGAAACGAGGCGAGAAAACCGGGCTGTTGCCAATCGGACATTGCCATCGGCAAGCAAAGGCATATTTTCAGTCCAAAACAACAGACGTTGAAGCAGACCCCTAACAGAATTGGCTTCGCATGACAAGCGCGGAATCCGCCAATACGGTCATCCCGGCGCGCAACCGGCGGCAGGCGATGGATTGGAGCCTGGTGCTGGTCAGTCAAGGCATCGAGCCCGTCATCGAACAAACCGGACACGGTTGGGTGCTGCTGGTTGAACCGCAAGATCACTCTCGCGCGCTGGCAACGTTGCGCCAGTATCAATTGGAAAATCGCCGCCGGTTCTGGCGGCAGGAATTGCCGTGGCCGGAAATCGCTTTCCACCGTGGCGCCATCGCGTGGTGCCTTCTGCTCGCCTTGTTTCATGGGTTGAACGCCGTTTCGGGATCGCTCCTGGAATCTGTCGGCGCCATGGACCGGGCCGCTGTCGCCCACGGAGCATGGTGGCGACTTTTTACCGCGACCATGCTTCATTTTGACCTGGCTCACCTCATGGCGAACCTCGCCATTGGTTTTCCCGTCTTTGGCCTGGCGATGGGTCGTTACGGTCCCGCGTGCGCATTGTTGGCCGCCTGTCTGGCCGGTGTCGGAGGAAATGTCGCCGGCCTGATGTTCCATACGCACGCGTACCATGGCCTCGGAGCCTCCGGCACGGTCATGGGCGGCCTCGGTCTGCTGACGGTCCAATCGTTTTCACTTCGGCTCAGGAATCCCAGGGCCGCAAGGTACATCATCGGCGGCATTTTCGGCGGAGTCATGCTGTTCACGCTGCTTGGACTCGACCCGGCCAGCGATGTCATTGCGCACCTGGGCGGTTTTGTTTGCGGGCTGGTGCTAGGCGCTGCCTTGACCGCGATTTCTCAGGAGAAACTGTTGGGTCCGGGGGCCGATGCCGTTTGCGGAACGATTCTGGCCGGTTTGATTGCACTCACCTGGACGCTGGGACTGCGACACGCGGCGCCGCCACCCTGAAGTCCCGAAGGTCGCTCAATGGTTCAAAAGATGGCGCTCAACTTCATCAGGCCGCTTAGCGCGGGCCTCTTGCTTTCGACCCACTTGACGCTCGCCGCTGTGCCTCATCACGGGCGGCAGTTCATCGGTCTAAGCGACTTTTCCCGATTCACAAAAGGCAAAAGTAATGCGCCAGGCGGGAGCGCATTTGTTTCGCCCGTATTTGTTCCAGAGATCAAATGGAACGAGCTGGTCGTTTCCTGGAACGCAGCCCTGCCTGAAGGCGCTCTGCTTAAAATTGAAGCGCGCGCCATCTATCCCGAACGTTCAACCAGGTTCTACACCATGGGAATCTGGTCCGGCGCCGCGGACGATCATCTCCGAATGAGCGTTAAAGATCAAAAGGACGATGATGCCGAGGTCCTGACCGACACGCTTGCCTTGAAAACGCCGTGCGACCGCGCCCAGATAAGACTGATTTTGAGCGGCACGGCGAACAGTTCACAGCCGCCTGCAAAATTCCTGGGGCTTTCCTTCGCGGACACAAAGCACGAGCTGCCGGTGCTGCCGCCCAACCGCGCCGCGTGGGGAAAATCCATCCCCGTGCCTGAACGAAGCCAATTGG
The DNA here is from genome assembly GCA_003219675.1 of Verrucomicrobiota bacterium. Taxonomy (GTDB): domain Bacteria; phylum Verrucomicrobiota; class Verrucomicrobiia; order Limisphaerales; family AV2; genus AV2. Next base: position 1,599 of record QHPW01000471.1, on the reverse strand, counting down.
ACTATCCCGAAGGCGAGCAATCCTGGTGCAGTCCCGCGAGCACTTCGATGATTTTGGCCTGGTGGGCCGCGCAGTTGAAGCGGCCGGAGCTCGACCGCGCGGTTCCGGACGTGGCGAATCAAGTCCTGGATCCGAATTGGCCTGGAACCGGCAACTGGCCCTTCAACACGGCCTACGCGGGTTCGTTGCCGGGAATTCGAGCCTACATCAGTCGCTTCAGCGATGTATCCGAGTTGGAAGATTGGATTGCCGGCGGCATTCCGGTCGCGGTGTCGGTCGCCAACACGGTGTTGCAGGGGGTGCCGCCGCGCGAAGGCCCGGACGGCCATCTGGTGGTTTGCGTTGGTTTTACCAAGGACGGAGATGTGATTGTCAACGATCCGGGAACGCGCCGGCAAATCCGAAGGGCTTTTCCCCGGGAAAATCTGGTGAGAGCCTGGGCGCGCTCGCACAACACGGTTTATCTGATTTATCCTGAGGGCGCTGAAATTCCCGAAGACCGGTTCGCGCATTGGGATTTCAAGGCACTCAAGTCATCCAAGCCAGGCAAAATGGTCGTTCCTAAGCTGCCACAGCGTTAGTTTGCCATCCTGATAAACATCCGCCTCGGAATCCCCCACAATGTGAAAATACCGGTGCCCCTGCTCATCACTGCAGGCTTGTTTGACAAAGGTGAATTGAGCGTCATCCATCAATTGCGCGCAGGCCACCGGGCCGGCGATCGCCCAGTGCCCGGTTTCCCGATTCAACCGCGTCTGCCACGCGCTCAACTGGTTGACAAATTCCACCGAACGCTGCAGGTCGCGCAAATATTGCACCAGACAATTCCGGTGTTCGAGGTCCTCCCGGACAGGTTCGGATACGGGATTCGCGATCAGCTTCATGAGATCAAGGACGCTTTTCAGCCGCAGGCTGCGCAACACGGTGGCCTGGGCGATGGGACCCGCCAACCATTGAAGCCGCGGGGGAAGCTGTTCCATGATAAACGTGGTGCCGGTGGCAAGAATGATCTGGTCCCGTTGTTCGGCCGGCAAAGCCTCCCAGTCGGTGAGCTTGTTTGCCACGTACCCTTTGAGCAGGTGCCACAGTTCGGAAAACAGGATTCGCCTTTCCTTGAGTTGCGTTTGCAATACCGGCAGCACCTCCCTTAAATGGGGATAAGACTGCCAGATATCGCGGATTTGCGAGTCCCGGAACAGGAAGATCGCCGGGTTATTCAGAATTTCATTCCCGGTTTCACCATCAATCTCAAGCCGCGAATTGCCGGTGGCCATCTCGAAAAGTGCGACGCCGGCGGAGAAAATATCCGAGGCCTCGGTCGGCGGCACTCCCGCCTGCACGTTCGATGCATCGATCAACAATTCCGCGTAATCGGGCGTTGCCGAGTACACATACTTGTCGGTCGCCTGGTAATGTCGCGGAGTAAAGAAGGCTCCCAGATCGACAAACTTTATTCCTCGTTCTCTGAGACGAATGATATTATCAGGCTTGAAGTCGATGAGGATGATGCCGTGCCGGTGAAACCGCGTCATGATCGACAGGGCGTCATAGACGGCTTCCTTGAATTCCTCCACCCACTCGCTCTCAAACCCGGCCACT
>QHPW01000470.1 GCA_003219675.1 Verrucomicrobiota bacterium | reverse complement strand
GTGCTCGTTTCGGAACCTTCGAGTTCCAACTCCATCTCTCCTTCAAAAAGCAGGCGGTCGCTCAGCTTCCACAAAAAGATCGGATTGAAGGTGGCCGTGAAAGAAGAATTCGCGTCCCGCGAGCCTGGTGGCACGGGAGCAGCGGGGCCGTATCCGCTGCGCGCGGCCATAAACGTGGCTGAGCCGTAGCCGCCCAGGAGCATCTTCGTGCTGCCGGGGAAGGAGTCCTTGGCCATCTGCTTGACTTGTTTCAATTCCTTGTCGATCCCGTCGAGAGCTTGATCGGTCTCCGCTTGTTGTGACGCCGCTTTCTTCTGCAATTGTTCCACCTGCGCTTTGATCTTGGTCGTTTCCTGGGACACGGCGCTCCTGGACAACTGTTCAAGCCGGGCCTTCAGCGCCTCCAACTCTTGTTTCAGGTGGTCATGTTCCTCTTTCAGTTTGAGATACTCTTCCTTGGACACGTATTTGTCAGAGCTGCTCTGATCCTGGCCGCTGACCACATTTATGGACGTATGAATCGCATGGGTTGCCTCCGTTTCATTTGGTTGGTTTGTTGGCGGTCTCATTTGGAGCAAGCGTGCGAACATAGTTTACGATGTCCCAACGCTGCTCTTCCGAAAATGCTTCCTGGAACGAAGGCATCGGTGCGTTGCCCTCGCTGATCTTCCAGAAGATGGCCCCGTCCGTCTGCTGCCACATTTTGGGATCGGTCAGGTTGCCGGGTTTGCGTTCCAATGACGCAGCGGCGGGGCCATCACCTCTTCCGGACGGACCGTGACACGGCAGGCAACCGACCGTAAAGAGTTCCCTTCCTCGGGCGCGTGATTTATCGTCGACGGGAGTCGGATTCTCTTTGCGGGCGGCCCTGGCCGGCGCCGTCCAGATATTAGTCCCGTTCTTCGACGCTTCCTGCGCTTTGATGAAGACAAGACCGTAACAGCCCATCGCCAGCAGCAGTACTAACACGGGCGGTGCGAAGCTCGATTTGGGTTTTGAGGACGCATTCACAGCCTGAGCATTTCCTGGTTCAAAGTTTTCCCCGAAAGCCGAAAAACATCTACCCATATGTTGGCACTTGCTGCACATTTTTTGGCCGGTTCTTTATCCGCGACGATTGCTGCTCGATCGCATATACTCGGAGCAGTTATGACAAGCCTATCCAGCGCTCCATCCCTGGCCTCTCGATGCGCCGCTCTTTTGGTTGGCGGCCTCTCACTCGTTGCCTCGGCCCAAACACCGCCCGAAGAAATCCTGCTCAAAGACTACAAACCGCGCTCCATCTTCAAGATTCCCGAAACGCGCGTCGAGAAGGCCCGCTATGCCGTGGTCGATGTGCATTCCCACGACTACGCTCGCACCCATGCCGATGTGGATCGCTGGGTGCGCACGATGGACGAAGTCGGCCTCGAGAAAACGATCACGCCGACATCGGGGCGCGCTACGCGGAGCTTTCCCCGATTCCGCGATTCGTGTCGCAATTCTTCCAACGTTACCAGAACCGGATTCTCTACGGCACCGATATGAATCCCGAGGCAGAGATGTATCGGGTGACTTTCCGCCTGCTGAAACTGCGGATGAGCATTTTTACCCGCTGTATTTCAGCAAGTATCACTGGCCCATGCACGCCTGGGCGCTTCCGGATGAGGTGCTGAAAAGGATTTATCGCGACAACGCGTTAAAACTTCTGTCGAAAGAGCCGTAACCGTGCGATCACTGCGAAGAGGACGGAAGACGGCCCGGGTTTTCCCATTTGCTCCTGCGAGCGCCCGTGCGTGGAGTCCAGGCCGCTGGATCCACTGATCACTACGCGTTTGATCCTCCGGCACGAAGGCTCGAGTCTGACGCGAATCCAAACTGAAGCCCCATAGGGGCGACAGATACTAGCCCGGGGTCAGTCCGAGCCAGCGGACGCAACCCGGGTAAAACGTCCCATAAAATCCAGCGGCCATGTTTGGAGAAAAGTTTCCACGAAGCCTATAACCGCATAATGAGCGGCAAAGCCCGCTTCCGTGTGGTGCTGACGAGGGGGCTTTGACAGAAGACGGACGCGCTTGAAAGATGTTTTGCGCGGGAACAATTACTGATTAACTTAAACGTGATGAACGTCTGGGAAATCGCACCACAGCACATTGAAAACCTCCAAGGAGGGGACGGTGGAGCTTTTCGCGATTTTGTTTGTCGTGTGGTCTCCGCGCATATGACTGCTTGCGGCATTCCTAGCGCAGCGCTGTCCACGGACGCGAGAAACAGGGCAGACGGAGGGGTTGACTGCCAAGTGTCTCAAGCAGCCCCAAATGATCCGCACGACCGCTTGCGCTCCAAGACCTGTTGGCAATTCAAAGCAACATCGCATGGCGAGATTAGTGAGCGAAATCTCAGAGATGAAATAACAAAGCACTATGCGGTGGCGCTTATCAAAGAGGGTTATGCTTATCGCTTTTGCATTGCTGATACCATCACCGCCGAGAAAAAGCGTGCATGGGAAGGCGTGCTAGGGGACGAGGCAAAGCGGATTAATCAGGATGCACCACCTCCTCAAGTCTTGACTTCCACTTGCTTGGCACGATTGGCAAGTCAGTTTCCTGCGATAGTGGCGGCTCAAATTCCTGTCGAGCGTTTCCTCCATTTGGAGGCATGGGGACGTTTATCGGTTTCGCTGACCAAAAAATATGTGCCGGTGACAATTTGGGATGGCGTGGCAACACGAATCAGATTCCATGCTGATTTCTCAAACCTCGGGCGAGCGCTGGTTCTTCCGATACATGTTGATGCGGGTATTGGCAAAACGCGACTGGTTTATGAAACACTGAGCCAAGTAGGTGCTGCGTGGTCGTTGGTGCTCTATACCAGTGATGAAGAATCAGCCCTGAACTTGGCTCACTATTTGGCAAATTATGCGGATCGTTACGCGCTTCTGGTTGTAGATGAATGCTCGCAAGAGGTGCGCTTCAAGATTGAGCAGTGCCTTCGTGGCAATGAGCAACGCGTTCGCGTTTTCACTATCTCGAATTTCATGCGCACTGTGCCGAACCCTGAACCAATGCTGCAGCGGATGCCCGACCAAACAGTTGATGACATACTGAACGCGAACTTCCCGAATGTACCGACTGAACGGAAACGCGCCGCCGTGGCACTCGCAGGTGGATTCGTGAAGATTGCAGCGGACATTTGCCAGAGTGATCTGGCTGGTGGGCTTGCTTCCACCGACCAATACTATCGCATCAGAATTCCCGACGAAGCATCACGCAGAGTTGTGGAAGCGATTTCGCTGGTTAAGAAAGTCGGTTTCAGTGGTGAAGTTTCAAAGCAGTTTGAAGATTTGTGTTCCCTCACCGGCCTTGATCTGGAAGACGCAAAGAACCGGGCTAAGAAGCTAAAGGAATCCCCCGGTTTCGTTGCAATCGGCGGGAGATTCTTTTATGTCACTCCCGAGGCGGTAGCGCAGGTCGCGCTGCAAGATGCATGGAAACGTTGGGTCGAGGATGATCCAGCCGCCTTCTTTAAGCGGATACCAGAATCTCTTTTAGATGCATTTCGAGCACGCGTAGCCCACAGCGGCAGGCCGGAATTTCGCAATGCGGCAGCAAGCTACTTCAACGATTGGGCTGCTGCTTTGACACCTACGGACTTGGTCGATAAAAAAAAAGCCAAACAACTTGTCGCGTTGATTGATACCGACCCGACCCGCTTTCTGCCGAAACTGGTCGAGCTTGTGGAGCAAGCCACCCCAGAACAGCTGCGTTCAGATTCTCAAACAAGGGGCGGCGACTGGGGAGCTAGACGTGACCTGGTTTGGCTATGCGAGAGGCTCAGTTGTTTCCCGGAATTCTTTTACGATGTTGAAAGAGTTCTCTTTCGATTGGCTTTGCACGAGTCAGAGAAAGGGATTGGAAACAATGCAACTGCCATTTGGAAACAACTGTTTTCAATCTATCTTTCCGGCACAAGCATCCCGTACGCGGAACGAGTCAAATTACTGGATCAAAAGATAAAGTCTCAAGCTACAGCAGCATCCATTCTAGCTCTGGATGCGCTAGGGGAGATTTTTGATACTCACGCTTCTCGCATGCTCGGTCCAGCCGTAGTCGCCGGACGTATCCCTCCGCCGAACTGGAGACCGACCACACGCCAAGAATACAGCGGCTGCTTTATTGCAGCATTCGCGCAATATGAGCAGGTTATGGTCGACGCAGATGCCGATCTAAAAAAAAGGGCGCTGGCAACCGTTGTCGAACACACGAGTTGGTTTCTGAGAAGTGGTTTGCTAGACGAATTGCGTATGCTGCTCCGACCAGAGCGAATTTCAGTCAATATACTCCCGACCATCCTGGCAGGGATTGATTTGTTTGTTCGATTTGACGCGCTCGATGGGGAGTCAAAAATTCCGAAAGCGTACTGCGCTCAAGTGATCGAATGGAAGAAGACTCTCGTGCCGAATGATTTTCATTCAAAACTGGTGAGTCTGATTGGACGCCCTTCGTATGATTTCCTTGAAGAACCAGAAGCCAAAGAGTGGCGGTCTAAACTCGCGGACCTCGCCTTGGAGTTGAGCAACAGTCCGTCTCTGACAGAATCAGAGCTTCCGTGGTTGATGAGCGAGGAAGCCAAAAGCGCAGGCGAGCTCGGCATTGAACTTGGGAAGATCGATTCGAAAGCCGTGTCTTTTGATCGAATCGTTCAAAGAAACGCATCTCCAAATCTCGCACTTTGTCGCGGCTACCTGCTTGGTTTAATGCAGGCGACTCCGGCACAAATTCCCCGTGTAAACTCGTTCCTTGATGAACTTGAAGGTGCGAATCCAGGTCTCGCCTTTGATTACGCTTCCATACTTCCAGAACCAACCAATGCCTTCACCCGGTGGATACGTCTGTGTGATGCTGCAAAAATCCCCGCTCACTTTATTCAGAGTGTTACATACCGTCTGCCGCAGGGAATCAGTGTCGACCAATTAAAGCTGGGGCTTCCACGGCTGTTGCGAGCGATCTCCAGTTCTGAATCCAGTGCAAGCGGGACGGCGTTGCAATTGATTCATAGTTGGATTGATGACCACAGGAGGAAGAAAGCGAAATTGTCCGGCGATGCCGAACTGTGGAATCTAATCGGAAGGACCTTGGAGCAAGCGACCCCGCATCAAGCGATGGAGGTGTACTATTGGGAACAAGCCTTAGAAGTTTTCGCGCAGGTAAATCCAGGCCTCGCAACAAAAATTGCATGCGCGTTGCTCGATGATGATTTGTCGATAGAGGAGCATGCCGAAAAAGTCTTGCTGAACATTGCCACAGAGCAGCCGGAACTTGTGATGACCGAAGTTGGCAAAGCCTTGTTTAACAAAAAGACCGGCTGGAAGCTCCAGTTCCGTGGGATCGGCCCGCTTATCACCGCAGTCCCACTCCACACGTTGATGGCTTGGCTAGACAAGACAGGAATTGAGGGAGCAAGGAAAATCGCCGGAGGGCTGCCGTGGCCGTTCGTGGATGAATCTGGAAATCCCGTCGTTTCGCCGCTAACGGAAGAAGTGCTAAAGCGTTTCGGTGAGGACGAAAAAGTCGTCAGAGCGTTCATTTGTGGTTCTGGCTTCCGATCCTATTCCGGCAATATTGCTGCTCAGAAACTGCAAGAGGCAACGGTGGCCGCTAGGTTCCTTCAACACCCAATCCCGGCCATTCGCGAGTGGGCCAGAGTCCAAAAGCTTGGTTCTGAAAATGAAGCTGAGTTCTGGCATCGACAAGACGAAGAGCAATTCATTTAAGAGCTTGTTTCTTTACTCAGGCACGTTTGCTTCGTCGGCAGGCTTGTGGGTGAGGAACCGACAGTCGCGGCGCACCAGCGCGATCGTGCGCGTCGTGTTGAACGTCGGATCCGCCACGCGCATGGACGGATTTACACACGGTCGCGAGGATGAATCCGAGCGTGTAAGCGGCGAAATGGATTGCACATAGGCGCCGTCGGCTTAGTTACTCGCCCGATCCAGTTCTGCGGCGAGCGCACGCAGGCCGGGCGAGATGTCCACGGGATACGCCTGGGCCGGCTCCGGTTTCTTCAGCTCCTCGGGCAACCGAGCCACCTCTTGAGTGACTCGTTGACGCAGTTCGATTAGCGGCGTGGGTGTCTCCAGTGGCTGTCCGTTGCGCATCACCGGAACCAGCAGTAGTGTGCCGGGCGGTTTTTGGTCTTCCAAGGCCAAAGTATCGAACGAAAAGTGGCCATCATCGCCGCAAGCACGAAAGACCTGCTTTCTTCCCGGCCAGGTGGCCTTGCCTTCGGAACGTTTTGCGGCGCGGGCGACCGGCGCATTGCTGAATTTTGTAGGCGCAATCGAGATAAGGCGCGTCGGCCGAGGTGTCCAGCCGCAAGCCAATGCCAAATCCGTCAACGGGCGCTCCAGCCTTGATCAACTTTTGCAGTTCATGCGCGTGGTCTCCGACTGCATCATTTGACCACTCGCCGCTCTGCGCGAAAGGCCAATCGCAGGCCGACGACCGCGCCTGCGTCACCGCCAATCGTGCCAGCCGCCCCCACGATTCTACCCTCCCACTCAGGCCACTGACTGAACTGGAAGCCAAACACGCATAGTCCGACGAGCAGCACGATAAATGACGCCGCA
>QHPW01000469.1 GCA_003219675.1 Verrucomicrobiota bacterium | reverse complement strand
TTTTTACGCCCAGGTCTTTCCACCGCCAGCTCGAGTAAGGCGGCCTGGCGCTGCCAAGCTTGCCGGTCCCCGGATTCCCGTCGCATCTTAGCAGGCACAGCGCTGTGTCATCCGGCTGAAAAATTATCGACGTTTCATTGGGCTGACCCTGGTCGAAAAGATTTGGAACCAAAGCGTCGAATCGACGCCCGTCTTTGCTGGTGTAAAGGCGGATGAATTTTTCTCCAGCAGTGTCGTAGCCGATGCCGTAAGCCGTGCCATTATGCCACGTCACTCGCCACAGCCACATATTCGGATCGCCGATTCTAACCGGCGCGGTCCATTCCCGGCCCTCTTTTGAAAACCAGGCGAGCGATTGATGTTTGAACTCCGCCGGCGGATGCAACGCTCCCGCGCCGCTCAACATCAGGCGATTGTCCGGCGTCACAGTAATTTTTGCGTCGCGCAAATCCGCTTGCGAATGAATGAGCAAAGCTGCCGAGGTCCAGGTTTTGCCGTCCTCTGACGCAATGACCCGCAGCGCTCCATCAGGTGAAACGTGAGCCATGCCCTCGCGGAACACGCAGAACCATTTGTCCTTGAACCGCAGGAGGTCCGTGAACGCGTTGTGCGGCGCCCGGTCCCAGATTTTTCGAACTTCCACCAATTCAACGTTGCTTTGCGCTGCTCCTGTTGTGGTCAGCGAAGCCGTCAGGCAGACGACGCCCCAAAGCCACATCGCGCTTGCGAACCGCGTTGCCCGCCCCCTCCCCGACTCCTCCGGAAGAGAGGAGCGGACGTTTCGACACACCGGTCTCGCCCTCGTCGGCTGGTTCGGCAATCCAAGGTTCATCGGCTTCTCCGAAAACGCAGTGTCGTCAGGCCTGCTCACTAACCGAAAAGCCCGCCAAACACACGAAAGGAAATCGCCATAATCGGGCGATACGTCGCGGTCTACAAATCCAACAGGAGGTAACTGAGAAAACAGAGGGTCGAGTTCGTCTCCGTTCTCTCTGTTGCCTCCTGTTCAAAAGTCCAGGCGCCGCTCGCTCACGCCGAACGAACAGCTGAGGCACCGGCGAGCACTGACGGAGCAAACTTAAAACTCCAAGGCCAATCCCTGGCGCGGACGCCGGTTGTCCTCAGCGGCTGGTTCGACAGTGTGACCCGCCAAACACGCCAGATACACGAAAACAAATCCGCGTATTCTGCGTGGTCCGCGGTCAAAAAAATCTGTCCTCCAAACTCAACGTGCTCGCGCAGGCCACATCTTCAAGTTATGCAAAGCGGGCGACATGATACCACGACACCACCCACTTGTTGCCTTGCTTCTCTAATACCGCTGTAAGCATCGCGGCGTGTGCCCACGGGCCAACGCCTGCACGAACTACAGCGCGAGCGCCGTCCTTGGAATATCCCGGCAAATAAGCCTCCAACCAGCCGCGAGCTTTGGGATGCGCATCCTCGAATGAAGTGAACGATCGCCTCCCCTTCCCAATCTCAGTCAAATTCGTGACCACGATTCCGGCTGCAAACGTTAGATTTGTGTAGAACACGGCGACTGAATCATATGTGTCGGGCTTGGCATCGGCTGGCGTATTCCGTCGGCGCAAATCGCTCTCGGCATCGCTGGGCAACGTGCGATGGTCAATCTCGCTCCGTATCTGGTGAGACATCAGAAAGCCTGTCTTCTCTGGAGTGCGAGTGTGCAAGGCGATAGTCGCTCCGTTGGTGGAAACTCTCGTCATGTCGAACTTCGAGTCGGTCAACAAGTGCAACAACAGCGTCTCCAAAACCTGACGATCCCGGTCGTCCGGCGTTGCTCCCGACACCGGCAAAACGAAGGCAAAGGCGATGCAGAGCAAAGAAATCTGGCGGAATTGTCGAATGGTGTTCATGTGGCCTAGACGTCAGAGGTGAGCGACGGGGATGAGCCGCCACTGACGTTGTAATTGGCACTGAACTGAACGGCTCATCCCCGTTCGCTCCACCGGCTGGTTCGGCCTGAGCATAATCATTCCAATCCGGCCTTCTTTAGGTAGGCAGATAAATGTGCTTCCATCTTAGAGTCAAGACGAACGATCTCCATTCCGAGCTTGTCAAAGGCATCCTCTCGCTCGCGCACAAAAGCGACCCGCTCCGCGACATCTTCGTGCGGACGAGAGTCCGGGAAGAGCGAAAGCGCCAGTCTAAAAATCCGAGCAACTTCCGGCAACTCAATCGCTTCATACGCCCGAGCGCAATTCTCTGCATCGAGGCCGCACTCAAAAAAATACTGAAAACTTCCGTTGCCGATGATTCCGGATGCACTCCAAACGTCGGAGGCGACTCTCTCCGCCGTGCTC
>QHPW01000468.1 GCA_003219675.1 Verrucomicrobiota bacterium | reverse complement strand
GGCACGCAGAGCCCGTCGCTCGGCGTCGGCATCGGGATGGGTTATGTGCCGCCGCAATTCGCGAAGCCGGGCGCGGCGATTGAAATTGAAATCCGCGGCAAACGCTTTGCCGCGGTGGAGGTGCAGAAACCTGTTTACCGCAAACCCACCCGCGGATGACGACCGGAAAAAAACGCAAGGGGCACGAAATTTATTTTCTTTTTGCGCTGTTTGTGCCTTTTAGTGGCTGAAAGATCTGAACCAGCCATGACCAACGTTCCTTCCGACCTCAAATACGCCAGGTCTCACGAATGGGTGCGCCTGGGCGGCGACACCGTCACGGTGGGCATCACCGACCACGCGCAGCACGAGCTGACCGACGTTGTTTTTGTCGAATTGCCGGACGTCGGGCGCCGGGTGAAGGCCGGCGAAGCCTGTGCCGTGGTGGAATCCGTGAAGACGGCCAGCGACATTTACTCCCCGGTGAGCGGGGAGATTCTGGAAGTGAACAAAGCGGTGGCGGACAACCCGGCTTCGGTCAATTCCGAACCGTACGGCGGAGGCTGGTTTTTCAAGATCAAACTGAGCAATCCGGGGGAATTGACCCATCTGCTGTCACCGGAATCCTACAAAGCGCAGATCGGGCAGTAATCACGGAAAAGGAACGCGCGCGGCTGCACCATCGCGAATGCGAACCGCGCGCGGGCTGGGCTGGGAGCAAACCGGAACAGCACAAACCGATTTAACCCCGCAGATGCAAAAAGAGCAGCGACACGATGAAAGCAATGTGCAATCCGGTGAAAAACAGGAACGCCCGGAAGATCAGTTTGCGCGGAATCGAGTCGTTGAACTGGTCATAAGCCGCGGCACCTGCCCGAACGCTTCCCGCGTCGCGGACCGCGAAGGGATTCTCCAGGACACCGCTGGTTGAAGGCGCCACTACCGTTCGCGTTTTGGACGGGTCGTTCATCATGCTGAACGCTGATGAGCAGCAGGCGTGCCGACCCGATTTCTTCTCGAAAAAGCGCAGGCCAACCAGGAGGATTGTCCTGTCTATGGACGAACGGTGTCCCGTCGCAGAGGGCCTTGCGATCTCCAAGCCTGCCCTCGAAGCGGGAATCAGGAGCACTGCGAGCCCCGGTCGGGCAGTCTTCAATCCGCCTGCTTGCGCAGACGGAAGTAACGTTTGCTCTGGTTAAGCGGCACCGTGGCCTCCAAGCGACCATTGTTGGTCCTCATGGTTCCGGCGGCAGGTTGCCAGTCCGTCGTGCTCAGGCTCGCCGTGGATTGAAACACGAATCCCGACAAAGGGGAAGGCCACGAAACAGTCACAGCAGAGTTGCCGGGCGCTACGGCGATTTCCAACTCCGGAGGCACACAGGAGCACAGGAGCACGGAGATGTCGGAGGAGAATTTATTGGCGACCGCCAGGTCTGGTTTGCCGTCGCCGTTGAAGTCGCCGCCCCCCAGGGCGTAAGGCGCCGATCCCGCGCCATAATTGACGGCGGCCCGGAAGCTGCCCTCGCCTCTGCCAAGGAGCACCGAGACGTTGCCGGAGTTAAAGTTGGCCACGGCCAAATCGGGCTTGCCCGACGGGATAGTTGACGGCGGCCTGGAAAGTGCCGTCACCCTTGCTCAAGAGCACCGACACGCCCGCCGAGTCGGCAACCGCCAGGTCTGGCCTGCCGTCACCATTGAAATCGCCCACCGCCACGGAGAAAGGAGACTCTCCCACACCGTAGTGTACGGCGGCCTGAAAGGTCCCGTCGCCGTTCCCCAGCAGCACCGAGACGGTGGCGGAGTTAAAGTTGGCCACCACAATATCGGGTTTGCTGTCGCCGTTGAAGTCGCCCACTACCACGGAATCCGGATACGCCCCCGCCTCATAGCGAATGGCGGCCTGAAAGCTCCCGTCGCCGTTGCCCAACAGCACCGAGACGTACCCGGGGAACGAGCAGGCAACCGCCAGGTCAAGCTTGCCGTCCGCGTCGAAATCGCCGACCCCCAGGGCGTAAGGCGCCGATCCCGCGACAGAATCGACCGCGGCCCGAAAGCTGCCATCGCCCCTGCCCAACAGCACCGAGACGGTGGTGGACCCGTTGTTGGCCGCCGCCAGGTCAAGCTTGCCGTCGCCGTCGAAGTCGCCGACCGCCACGGAATTCGGATAGGTCCCGGCGCCATAAGTGATGGCAGTTTGGAAGGTCCCATCCCCCCGACCCAGCAGCACCGAAACGCCTGCGGAGTTGGCCACAGTCAAGTCAGGCTTGCCGTCGTTGTCGAAGTCGCCGACCGCCACGGAGACAGGATTCTTTCCGACGTGGAACGCGAGTGCCGCCGCAAAGCCGGGTGCCGAACACGCATCAGCCAGGACTGGATCGGCATGAAATAAACTGCACAGAACGAAGGCGGCTGCCCTGAGTGCGCGGAGTAGAGCCGATGGATTCATGGCTTGCTCATGAGCGCAGTGAAGGGTTGTTCCGTGCATATCATATGGGTTGCATTTGCAGCGCTCCGTTATCGGCCCCAACTCGCGCGATGAGTTGAATCGCGGGCACGCGGCTGTAGAGCACGTGGGACAGGAATGCGAGGGTCAACACCGGCAAGGCTGCGCGCGTGCGCTCGCCTGTCCAGTGGCTGGACGGCCATCGGCATACTTTCTTTCAGGGGTCTCCAGTGTTGTAAGCCGTCCCGGCCTCCGGTGTCAAATCAGTTCGGCGCGTGGGGTAGTGTCCTAATCTGCTTCAGGTGGGTGCGCCGCTGCCGCGGCGCACGGCGGTGCCGCAGCACCGCCGCCACCAAATTAGGACACTACTCGGTGCCGGGTGAAATTTACATTTCCCATTTCACGGCTTCGCCAGTAGCCTTGCAACCATGGCGTTCATTCGCATCCTCGTGGACGGCTATAGTCTGCTGCACAACTGGCCGCAACTTGCGGCAGGCTTCCCGCGTCATTCCGCGGCGGCGCGCGAGGAGCTGACTCACGTGCTCACGCGATACCGCGACGCGATTGGCACGCCTATCACCGTCGTTTTCGATGGCGCCGGAGCGCCTTCTGGCACGCCGAAGGTCGAATCCACGCCGGAGATGGAAATCCTTTACTCAACCGCCGGCCAGACCGCCGACGATGTGATCGAGCGGGCCGCCCATCGCTTGAGCGAGTTCGGCGAGGTGCTGGTGGTCACCGACGATTACGCCGAACGCGACACAGTGCTTTCACTGGGCGGCATGGCGTCGAGTTGCCTGAACTTCATTCAAACGCTCGAGAGCACGCTGGCGGAACTGCAGCGCGAACTGAAGCATCGCAATCGAAAAGAGCGCGACCGATTTCAACACTCAGGCTGAATCATGAAACGCTTCGTCATACTCGCCGGTCTTTGCCTCGGGCTGAGCGCGCGGGGAAAGGAATCTGCGAATGAGACCGCCCAGTCACGGCCCATTTATCGCTGTCTGTTCGTCGTTGACACGTCCTGGTCGATGTCACGCCGAAAGACCGTCACGTTGGATACGGTGTCCAAGTTGATCCTCAGCGGCGTCGGCGGGCGCCTTCATGCCGGCGAGGCCTGGAGCATCTGGACGTTCGAAGACCAACTTCATACCAACGTCTTCCCGGCCCAGCTGTGGGACCCGCGCCGGAGGGAGGAAGCCGCCAACCACGCTTATCGCTTCCTGCGCGACCAGCGGCCCAAAAAGAACAAGGGGCACCTGGACAAGGCATTGGCCGCGATCGGCGGCGAAGCCAGTCTCTCAGGCACCCTGACGGTGTTCCTTTTCACGGATGGCACCGAACCCATAAAAGGAACTCCCTTCGACGAGCCTATCAACGCCATTTTCACCACGCACGCCGCCGGGATGCGGAAGGCGAAAAAGCCCTTCGTGACCGTCTTCGTCGCGCAAAACGCGCAAATCGCCGCCTATTCCGTCACTCCCGGTGGAGAGCCAATTTTCATTCCGCGCCTGGCAAAAACTTCGGAGAAGGAAAGCGCCGCTCCGCCGCCAGAACCCAGCTCCGCAACGAAACCGGAAGCCACTCCAGCCCCGCAGCCGCCGACAAAAAAGTCATTGACCGTTGACGAAATCTCGGAGGCGCTGCGTCAGTCCCGGAAGGCAAAGACTAACACAGTGGCTGCCGCGCCGGCGCCTTTGATCCTCCGAGGGCCAACTGCCAG
>QHPW01000127.1 GCA_003219675.1 Verrucomicrobiota bacterium | reverse complement strand
GGCGTTTATACTGCTGCAGCGTTTTCTCCAGAGTGGCGCGGCCCGGAAGTGAATTCGAGTTCCGCATTGCGAAGCATCGGGTTTCGGCCTATGGTTGTCCCGAACTCCGACACCGACAGTGACGATCAGAAGGTCAGTCACGGCTTGCAATTGTACCCACGAGTTCTGGCAGCGGGATAGCGAGTGACTTCGGGTCGAAGCAGAACAACTCAAGATGCTATGCGAAATCTCGGCCCACAATATGATTTCCCGGTTCATCGAAGAATGGCGTTCACGTTGATTGAGCTGCTGGTGGTCATCGCCATCATCGCGATTCTGGCCGGCTTGCTGTTGCCGGCGCTGGCCAGGGCGAAGTCGAAGGCCCTGCAGACCGGCTGCATAAACAATCTGCGGCAGATTGGAATTGCCACGATTATGTACCTTAACGACAACACCGGGAGATACCCCGGCTGTTATTCGGTAGTTCCGGCCGTTTACGCGGTGTGGCCGGTGCGACTCTTCAGCCAACTGGGCACCAACCGTGCTGTGTTCTATTGCCCCGCAGCCAGACCGGACAGCGCCTGGAGTACGAACATCAACAAGACCCTGGGAGGAACGGCGCCGGATGGAACCCGCGATCCGTTTGGGATCAGCAATACATCACGTTTTTCACTGGCTTACAATGACTGGGGATTGAATCTCGGTAACCGCCCCCAACTCGGCCTGGGCGGTGACGTCAACGGGGGCTTTTATATGGGACCGGTGACCGAAGCCATGGTTCGGAGCCCTGTCGAGATGATCATGTTGGGCGACTCCAAAGCCGACTCGTCCTGGGATGCGAATCTCGACGCCACGCAAGAGGACCAATGGCCGTCCAACCGACACAATCGCACCACGGACATCATGTTTGCCGATGGCCATGCGCAGTCTGCCAAACGGAAGGAGGTTATCGATCCGAAGAAGGACAATCCGTGGCGCAGCCGCTGGAACAACGACAACCAGCCCCATAACGAGGTCAACTGGACCGTGAACTGGGCCACGGAAGCAAAACTTCGACGCATTTAATCATCTACGTGCAACCTGCTGGTTCGTCATATAAAATGCAGGCGCAATGGTGGCGCTGAACAGGCATCGACTTACGGAACGGATTTTTGCCGGCGAACGGATTTCCGGCGAGGAACTGCTTCAACTGTATCGATGGCCCCTGGAGGAACTGGGCGCGCTGGCGGACCGGCGGCGCCAACTGGCCAAAGCCGGCGCCTACAGCGGCCGCGGCAACGAAATTGTCACCTACATCGTTGATCGGAACATCAATTATACCAACGTCTGCAATGTCTATTGCAAGTTCTGCGCGTTTTACCGCGTCGAAGGCGACGACGACGCTCACGTCATTACGCACGCGGAAATCGACAGGAAGATCGAGGAGACGGTCGCGCTGGGCGGCACGCAGATTTTGATGCAGGGCGGGCACCATCCGAAACTGACGAAGCAATGGTACCTCGATCTGCTGGAGCATATCAAAAACAAGTTCCCCCGGATCAACATTCACGGATTCAGTCCGAGCGAGTTCCGGCGATTTCAAAGCGGCGGGACTTGGCTCGATCCCCGGTGGCGGGGGCGAAATCCTGGTGGATCGGGTCCGCAAACGCATTTCGCCGCTGAAAGCGATGAGCGATGATTGGTTAAGCGTCATGGACGTGGCGCACCGAATCGGGTTGAACTCCTCGGCGACGATGATGTTCGGGCACGTTGAAACGGTCGAGGATCGCGTCGAGCATTTGGAGCGCATCCGCGCGCAGCAGGACAAGACCGGTGGCTTCACCGCGTTCATTGCCTGGACGTTTCAAGCCGAGCACACGAAGTTGAAAGCGCCGACGGTCGGCGCGCATGAATATTTGCGGACCCAGGCGCTGAGCCGGATTTACCTGGACAACATCCCGAACATCCAAAGTTCCTGGGTGACGCAAGGTCCGGACATTGGCCAGGTCGCGCTGAAGCACGGCGCCAATGATCTGGGCAGCATCATGATTGAGGAGAACGTGGTCTCGCAGGCGGGCACGACCTTCCGCATGAGCGTGGCGGACATGCAGCGGCTGATCGCGGACCTGGGCTACGAGCCGCACCAGCGTGACAACTGGTATCGGCTGGTCCAGTGAGGGAACGAGCGTCGGAGAGTTGGAGCGGTACCACCAGTCTCTCCATGAACCCGGTGGGGCGAGACTCCGTCGAGCCCTGACTGATTCCTGTGGCTGGGAGATCAGGGCTCGACGGAGTCTCGCCCCACCGTTCATGGTCCAAATGCGCGGTTGCAAAATCGTGGAAACTACCCTTGAACCGCCCCCTCTGCCGCCCTGGTTTTCGGCGTCAGTGTTCGGGCCCGAATATGCTGGCGAGGATGGCCTCCTTGATTTTCCAAATGAGCGACATGGTGATGGCCATGGGCAACAGAATCAAAGACAACAGGACCCATTGGCTCCGCAGGTCCACCAGGCGCAGCAGGACGCCGACGGGTTGCGGCGGGTGCCTGATTTGCGAAAGCGTGAAATAGACCGCCAGAAACGCCGGGATCAGGACCAACAGGGCGCTGTTCAACGTGGTGAAGACTTTGGTTTCCTCGCGCAATGTTTCGTCGGGCAACATCGCGGTGAGTCGTTGCAGAACAAGATTCAGATTGAAGAGAAACAGCAGGGCTGAAAGTGACATGACCGAGACGGCGTGGTAAAAAAAAGGAACCTCCGGCAGTTGCTGATGCCAGTGGAGGAAGGGGGACAAACCGATGTTCACCAGGCCGAGAATTTTGGCGCGGTCCAACGCCAGCATCCAGATGCGTTCCTGTTTCTGAAAATCGCTCATCAGCCACAAGCCATAAAAGAGCAGCGAAGTGACGACCAGCGGCGCGATGAGGCCGTAGTGGCCCAGCGACTCCAGCCAGTTGGCACTGGCGGTCTGCACGCAAACCACCAGCGCGATGGGCAATCCCCAGAAGAGCGCGGAAAGGCCGCGCACCAGACGGCCGAGCGACCGCATCAGTTCTGTTTTGGGCGCGGTCTCGGACATGCGCGGGTCGCGGCTCAAAACGTCAGGTAGGTGTACTCCTTGAGGCCCCGCTCGTAATCGTCGAGCAGACGCATGGCCTCCGACGGCTTGAGTTTGTCGGACTTGATGGCGGCATCGATCTGGGCCTTCATTTGCCGTTTCAGCTCGTTTTCATCGTATTGCACGGCCGAGAGCGTCTGGATGATGGTATTGCCTTCGATGACTTCTTCGACGTAGTACCCGGTGGGCTCGTCCGGATCGAGAAACACGTGCACCTCATTGACGCGGCCAAAGAGATTGTGCAGGTCGCCCATGATGTCCTGATAGGCGCCCATGAGAAAGAAGCCGAGGTAATAGGGCTCAATCTGGCCGCTGCCATTCATGCTGATCTGGCCTTCGGAATCGCAGGTGATGTCCACCAGCGTGGCCTCGTGCGTCGGGCGCTCGTTGAGGCGGTTGATCGGCATGATGGGAAACAACTGGCCCAGCGCCCAGTGATCCAGCAGCGGCTGGAACACGGAAAAGTTGCAGAGGTACTGGTCGCCCAGGCTGTCTTCGAGCAGGCGGATCTCTTCGGGAATGTAGGCCTGACCGCGAAAGCTTTGAACCACTTCCTGGCTGATCTCCCAATAAAGGTGCTCGATCTTTGCCTTGTCGGGCAATTCGAGCACGCCGAGGGTGAACATGTTGTGCGCGTCCTCACGGCGTTCGAGGGAGTCGTGGTAGGCCTCCAGTTTGTTCAACCGGCAGAGGTTTTTTTTGATGTCGAGCAGTTCCCGGACCAGCGGGTGTTCGTTTTCACAGTAGCTGAAGCTCACCTCGGGCCGGACTTTCCCGATCGCGCCGAACACCTCGACAATCAGGACGCTGTGGTGAGCCACCAGGGCGCGGCCGCTTTCACTGACGATCTCCGGATGCGGAACTTTCTCGGCGTTGCAGACGTCGCCGATGTAATACACGACGTCGTTGGTGTATTCCTGCAGTGAGTAGTTGGTCGAGCTGTCGAACGCGGAACGGCTGCCGTCGTAATCCACCCCCAGTCCGCCGCCGACGTCGATGTATTCGACCGGGAACCCCATTTTGTAAAGTTTGGCGTAGAAACGAGCGGCTTCCTGAACCGCTTTCTTGACGGTCAGGATGTCCGGCACTTGCGAACCGATGTGAAAATGGATGAGCTTGAAACAATGGGTGAGGTTTTCCGATTTGAGCAGTTCGGTTGCGGCCAGCAATTCCACCGTGCTCAAACCGAACTTCGCGTTTTCACCGGCGCTGTCGGCCCATTTGCCGGCGCCTTTGCTGAGCAGCCGCGACCGGATGCCGACGAGCGGTTCGACCCCGAACTGCCGCGACACGGTGATGATCTGTTTCAACTCCTCGAGCTTTTCAACCACCATGATGACCTGCTTGCCCAACTTGATCCCCATGAGCGCCATGCGGATGAAGTTGGGGTCTTTGTAGCCGTTGCAGATGATCAGGCTGTCGGGCTCGGACTGCAGCGCCAGTCCGGCGAACAACTCCGGTTTGCTGCCGACTTCCAATCCGAAATTGTAAGGCTTGCCGGCATCGAGGATCTCCTCCACCACTTCGCGCAACTGGTTGACTTTGATCGGGAAGACGCCGCGGTATTTGCCCTGGTAGTTGAACTCGGCGATGGAACCGCGGAAGGCCTCGTTGATGGATTGGACCCGATGGCGAAGGATGTCCTGAAAGCGGATGAGCAATGGAAATTTCAGGCCGCGCGCTTTGGCTTCTTCCACGACATCGGTGAGGTCAACCGTCGCGCCGGCTTCCTGCAGCGGCGTCGCCACGACATGCCCCGCTTCGTTGATGTCGAAATATTTCGCGCCCCAACGGTCGATATTGTAAAGGTTGCGCGCGGTCTGGATGCCCCAGGGCCTGGAACCGTTCGCGGAATCACTTGTTGAATAGTTCAAATCGAGCGCACTATAAGGAGGCCGGCGCAGAATTCAATAGGCATGAATCATTATTTTGTCCCGCCTCGCGCGGATATTTCATAATCCGCATGCAATCACGACAGCCTGTAGCCACCGACGTGAGGAGGCTGATTACTCCAAATCCGAAATCCGAAAATCGATGAGAGCCTCCTACTCCGAAATGGGATTAAAGGAAACGCTCGCCCCACCCCGGCCCTCTCCCCCGGGAGAGGGGACTCGTTCGCCGGCTTGTCGCGTTGCCGAGCGGTTCTGCAATTCCTCCGCTCCTCGCTCCGAACAAGCGGTGTGCTGCGACAGGCAAATTGGTTTTCGATGAAGCCAAACCGTCCGCCCGCTGTTCCCTCTCCTGGGGGAGAGGGGCAGGGTGAGGGCGAGCGTTCGTCGTACATGAGTTTTTCAGGTGGGTTTGCTTGGGCAAGGCGCGGCCTCGTTTCGATCTCAGGCAAGAAAGAGTTTGTGTTTAACGCTCGCCCTCACCCCAGCCCTCTCCCCCAGGAGAGGGAGAAACATTCGCCGCGTTTTGGCGATGCGGACGCGCCGGGTCCTGGCCCTTAATTCAACGGCAGTGCCCCCGGGGAGGGGGAAGCGCGGGCGGCGAAAAATCCAGGCCAGGCGTCCGCGTCGCGAACAGCTTCGTCCGGCTGAACCCGGATTCGTGTTTCACGTTTTACTTCGCCGCGTCGCTCTGCTTCCATGGCCCGCATGTCAAAGCTTACGCTCGCCTCGCTAGCGCGCCACTGCGACCGGCTGTTGCGCACGGATGAATTCAGCGATTGGGAAGGGGCGGTCAACGGGTTGCAGGTGGAAAACCGCGGCGCGGTCACGCGTATTGCGGCGGCGGTGGACGCGAGCCTCGCGACCGTCGGGCTCACCGTCGCCGCCGGGGCCGACCTGCTCATCGTGCACCACGGCCTGTTCTGGAGTCCGAGCCATCCCTGGACCGGGAAGCGATACGAGCTGCTGCGACGGCTGCTGGAGAACGACCTGGCGGTGTACAGTTCGCACCTTCCGCTCGACGCGCACCCGCGGCTGGGCAACAACGCGCAACTCTGCGCGGCGCTGGGCTTGAAGAGCTGCGAGCCGTTTTTCTTTGAGAAAGGCCAGTTCATTGGTTACAAAGCGGAAACCCGATTGAAACGCGCGGAATTGGCGAAACGACTGCAGCGAGGGCTGGGTGTCGCGCCGAAGCTGGTGCCCGGCGGACCGACGGTCTGCCGGCGCGTCGGCGTGGTGACCGGCGGCGCGGGCAGTGAGTTGAAAAGGGCCGCGCGCGAGGGCGTGGACACATTCATCACCGGCGAAGGGCCGCACTGGACTTTTGGGCTGGCGGAGGAGCTCGGCGTGAACGTGTTTTACGGGGGTCACTATGCCACGGAGACCTTTGGCGTGAAGGCGCTCGCAGCCCACCTTTCACGGAAGTTCAACGTGCCGTGGACGTTTATCGATCATCCGACCGGCCTTTGATTCGCGTCGCGATTTCCACCAACCATGAGCCATCTTTCCTACTCGGCGGGTTATTACCAAAGCATAAAAGAGGACTCGGCGGTCTCGGCTCGCGAGGTCGTCCCGCTCATTATGAAACTGTTCGCTCCGCAGAGCGTCGTGGACGTGGGCTGCGGCTCGGGCACCTGGGCTGCGGCTTACAAGGAGGCAGGCGCGCAGGTTTTGGGTATCGACGGCGACGACGTGAGGACAGGACAGCTCGCCATCACGCCGCAGGAATTTGCGCGCCGCAATCTCGCCGAGCCGCTGCGTCTCGACGGCCGATTCGGTCTGGTGAATTGTCTGGAAGTGGCCGAACATCTGCCCGGCGCGCGGGCGCAATCGTTGGTGCGCGATCTTTGCCAGTTGAGCGACGCTGTGGTGTTTTCAGCCGCCGTGCCGGGACAGGGGGGGACGCACCACATCAACGAGCAGTGGCCCTCGTATTGGATTGCGTTCTTTCAGGAGAACGGCTTCCAGGCTTTGGACTGCATACGCCCCTCAATCTGGAACAACGAGAAGGTCGCCTGGTGGTATGCCCAAAACATGTTTGCTTTCATTAAACAGGAGCGCGTCGTGGATTTTCCGACCGCGGTAGCTGGCGCAGCACGCGGCGCGCCGATCGACGTGGTTCACCCGCGCGCTTACCTGAAGGCCACAGTCCCGCGCGAAATGTCGCCGCGCATGCTCAAGGAAGTTTTGAAGGCGCTGCCTTATTTTCCGGGAAAGATCCTGTCGCATTTGACGAAACGACGAGGATAAGGCGCATCGAGAGTGGCGCGGGCGTCTCCGCCTGTGAGTTCCTGGTTGGGATCAGACGAGTGATAAGTATTCGTTTTCATATTATCGAACAGCGAAGGCGGGAAGAAGACGATGAACATGACATTGCTTCGCGCCTTAGTGGTCTATTTCATAAATACGCATACGTTCGTTGCGCCCAATTTGGCCCGTGGCGAGGCGCGAGGGAGGGAGTGTATCCGCCGCGATACTCGACCGACCGAGCAACGAAGCCCCGGGCCAAATTGGGCGCAACCCGCAGGGCGGCATGTCTTTTGGCCGGAGGCGTTGTTGCTTGCTCCTTACAGATCCACTGCGGGATATGCTCGTCGCTCGCGCCTGGCCTCCGCCCAAAATCCATTGCCGCGAACGTGTGCGTATTTATGAAATAGACCACTTAGCGTCTTCGCTGTAAATTGAGGGAACTCACGCGCGGGACGCCCGTGCCACCAGCCGCCTCTGCGCCCTGAAAAAAACAAAGACCTTCATCTTTCCTTTTTCCGGGCAACCAGGAAAGCGTTGAACATGAGATAGCGCAGGGGCGTGGCGTTCAGCAGAAAGTCCACCGGCGCCGCCACGTAGCGGTCCGTGCAGGATACCGTCTCCACAATGCAGCCGGTTCGTTCCAGGAAGAATTTCATCTCCAGCGGGTTTGTGGCCACGATCGCGTCGTCATCCGGCGTGAAGGGCTCTTTCACGATTGGCGTCATCCGATCGAAGCGAACCGACGCGGGATCGTTTTTCATCTGCCGCCGTTTATCCCGAAGGCGCATCCAGTTCCGCCATTTGGTGGCCAGGCCGCGCATGCGCGGGTGATAATCGCGAAATCCGAGCACGCGGTAAAAGTTCGGGCTGGAGATCACGACCCGGCCGCCGGGTTCGGTGACGCGCGCAAGTTCGAGGATGAAATCCTCCGGCTCCTCGACGTGCTCCAGGACGTTCAACGCGCCCACGCTGGCAAAATAATCATCCGGATAAGGCAGGTGCCGGCCGTCGTAAAGCCGGCAGCGATCGGAGAATTGACGGGCCTTGTCAATGTTCGGGCCGGACACGTCCACGCCGTGCGCCTCGAATCCACCGGATGCCAGGCGGGCGACGACCTGGCCGACGCCGCAACCGGCATCGAGCACGCGCGCGCCGCCTTTCGCAGGACGCAGCGCATCGGTGAACCTGGCGTAGAAAGTCTGGTCCCAGTTCGCCAGGATTTCCGCATATCCTTCGTCGCTGCGAATGGCGTCCAGATGGCTCATGAGTGAGGTGAGTTTAGAACGGGCGAGGACCACGCTCAATTCCTGCCCGGTGGCCTGGCGAGGGTCTCCTTCGATTGCGGGCTTCGGCTTGAAACCGCGAGGAAACCGCAAAGCGCCACACCCGCGATGAGACTGCCCAGGCTGACATAAAACGCGGCGGCGGCCGGCGCGAAACGGAATTCCACCACGTGCCGGCCGGGCGCCAGATAAACGCCGCGCATGATATAGTTGCAGCGGAGCAGCGTATCAGGTTTGCCGTCCACAAACACCTTCCAATCCGGGTCAAAGTGGTCGTTCAGCAACAGGACACACGGCGCGTCAGAGTGGGCGTTGAGTCGAAGGAATTTAGGTTCATAATGCGCGAACTCGACGGTGCCGGCGGCCTGGGGGGTGGCGTTCGTCGGATTTGCCGGCGGCAGTTCATCGGCGACCACGACCGTTTGGGCGGGATCAAAGTCAGGGTTTCTGAGCTGTTGCAAGGTTGCCTGATCGTTGGTGTTGACCTGCCATTGGGGGAACAATTTGACGCGCGGCAGCGCGCCGGTGAATTCGAAGAGGGCGAACCTGCCTTTGGGATCGGGCACGGCGGTGAGCTGTTCCCGCCGGGTCACTTCGGTCACGCCGGGCCTGGGAGCGATATTGAAAGCGGTGTGAACACGGAAGCGGCGTTGGACCGGGTCAACCTGGGAATTCAACAGTTCCAGGAAGCCGGTCATGCCAAGCACGTAGCGGGTATTGGTCAACTGCCAGAGCCGGGCGATGGGAAGCAGGTTGGTCTGAGTGGCGGGGAGGAACGCCCGCATGTAGCCCAGGTCAAATTCCGGCGCGCGCGGCAACTGAATGATGTCGAGCGATTGAATCCGGTAATACTGGAAATGGTGTTGAAGCCATTCTCCGTAGTAGAGCGCCTGAAAGTTCGCCCCGTCCTCGTTGATAAGATACTGGCGCGATAGCGGCGTGATCTCGGCGGTGATCCGATGTTCGACCGGCTTGTCGCGCAACAAGTCGATGATGGGGTTGGCCGCGTATTTGTCTTTGTAATTGTAATAAACGATCCAGGGAACGTCCGCGCGGCTCAGATCGATGACCAGCAGCAGTCCCAAAGCGACGCCGGCCCATTTGGCTTTGCGTCCGGAGAACGCGCCGCTCAACATCAGCGTCAACAACGCGATGGAAAGCATGAGAAAGAGAATGAAAAGTCCCACCTCGCCGAGGCTGAACCGCGCGATGGCGGCCGCCAACTGCGGATATTGCCGCTCGGGAAATCCCGCTTGCTGCAGGTAACCGATCAAATCGTTTTTGGAAGAGGCATAGATCAGCCAGCCGAGCAGACTGGCGCCGACAGCGGCCAGGCAACCCAGGGTCCATTTCCTGTCAAACGCCGGCGCGGTTTTCCACCAGCTCCTGAGCTGGGCCAACGCGGACCCTGGCCGGGGCGCAGGGGTCAACAGGCAGCGGTACAGCCCTTGAAGGCCATAGGCGAACAGGATCACCAGCGCAACATGGAGTGGATGCAGGAATTTGAACGGGTTGCGCATGGTCGAAAAGTAGGGCAGGGAATAGACGAGCTGGTAAAACGGCGCGTATTTGCCAAAGGCCAGCAGTAACGAGAGGATCGCCGCGCCTGCCCAAAACCAGATGAACTTCCGTTCCGCGTTGGTGAACGGATTGTTCTTGCGTCGGAACGATTGAACGCCCGCCCAGACCGCGATCAGCGCCACGAGCACGCCCGCAAACTCGCCTTCACCAGAAAATCGAAACTGGCCGGCGCCCTGCCCGACGCTTCCCCAGTAATTTGATCCGTTCACGGATTGAACCGGTTCGTCATAGAGCTCCGGCATTCGATAGCCGAACAGGCCGGGAACGATGATTCGCAACGCCTCGGTCCTGGGCAGGCTCCAGAGCGTGGCCTGTTCCCAGCGTTTTTGTTTGGTTTCCCTGGTCTGCTCCATGCCGACAATGCCTTTGATTTGCGTTCCAATCAAAGTCGTGAGCGCCTGCGCGGCCATCAAAGCGGCGCAAATCGCCACTCCCGCAACCCGGCCGGTGCCGGTCACGCATTTTTGGGCCAGTTTTCCTTCCGGGATGAAGGACTGAAAGAGCACGAAAGCGGCGGCGTAAAGGCTGAAAATGGCGCCGACATCGAAGCCGTCCGTCAATCCCAAACCGAGGGCCATACCACCCAGAATTGTCCTGGCCCAAACAT
Source organism: Verrucomicrobiota bacterium (assembly GCA_003219675.1). Taxonomy (GTDB): domain Bacteria; phylum Verrucomicrobiota; class Verrucomicrobiia; order Limisphaerales; family AV2; genus AV2. Next base: position 8,162 of record QHPW01000127.1, on the reverse strand, counting down.
GTCGCTCCGTTGACTTCGACAGCGCCGCCAGAGCCAGAAACAGGCAGGACCGCGAGAAGGTCCATCCCGGCAGGCCCCAGCAACTGACTGAAAAGACGTCGGTGGGCTGAATCCCAGTTGCCGAAACAAGAGCCAGGCACTCAAGCCGAGGAACAGCAGTGAGATGGGGGCGATGAACTTGGCATACAGCAACGGCCCGACGAGCGCAAAAATAGCGTAACCGATGGCCAGAAAACCGGCAGGCTGTTTGCCTCCCAGCCAGTTCAGGTCCTGCCAATAACCCAACAGGTTTTTCCAGGCGAACCCGGCTTGAGCGGCCACCGCGCCCAACGGCCCGTCATTGGAGAAAACAACTTCTTCGGGCCGGAAACTCCGATGGAAAAGCGCTCCCAGAATAACCAACAGACTTAGAAGCAAAATCAGGAAATCACGGCTAACCGGCCCGGCATGGGCGGCAGAAGTGGTGTTGGCGGCCATCGTGAAACGTCTTCGGTCTGTGACCTTAAACGCGCCCCGAAGATACCGAAAAGGCGGCCGGGGCCAACAATAAACTTCCCCGGGTAGTGTCCCAATCTGCTTAAGGTGGGTGCGCCGCTTCGTAGCTGTTTAGCGCGCTTTGGACGTAGCGCAGGTTTCCAAACCTGCTGTATCGCCGATTTCCAATCGGCAGAACCGTCGCCAGTTCCGAGGCTTTGGAGGCGGCGAAGCGTTTGCGGGTTAGAAACCCGCGATACGGCAGGTTTGGAAACCTGCGTTACAGCGCGGTCGCCACGCTAAACACGTGCGCCGCGGCCGCAGCGCACGGCGGTGACGCAGCACCGCCGCCACCAAATCAGGACACTACCCTTCCTCGGGGAGTGCCTTATTTGGTTGTAGCGGCGGTCTGTGACCGCCGAAAACGGCGCTCGTAGAGCGCCGCTACAGTTTAGATTTGAAATTAAGGCACTACCCTTCCTCGCGGCGGCTTGACCGGCAGCACCGATGCCATTCAACATCGCGCCGAACCGATTCAACCGTGAACTCTCGGCGCATCATCATCGTGGGGGCCGGCATCGTGGGGCTGGCAACGGCGTTCAAACTCGCACGGCGTTTGCCCGCCGCGCAAATCACCGTTTTGGAGAAGGAGAAAACGGTGGGACAGCACCAGAGCAGTCACAACAGCGGCGTGTTGCATTGCGGGCTTTATTATCAGCCCGGTTCCGCCAAAGCGCGGCTGGCGGTGTCCGGGATCCAGGAGATGATCGCCTTTTGCCGTCAACACGGCGTTCCGCATGAAGTTTGCGGCAAACTGGTCGTGGCAGCGGATGAAAGCGAGGTGCCCCGGCTGCGCGCCTTGCACGAGCGCGGCCAGCAGAACGGGCTGCAGGGTTTGAGGATTTTGAACCCGGAACAGATGCGGGAAATCGAGCCCCACGTCGGCGGCGTGGCGGCGCTCCACGTGCCCCAGGAGGGCATCGCAGATTATCCCAAAGTCTGCTCCGCGCTGCAGCAACAGATCGCGGCCCAGGGTGGACAAGTGGTCACGCGGGCGAAAGTCATGGTGTTGCAGCCCACCGCCTCCGGCTGGCTGGCCCGGACAACCGCCGGCGATTTTGAAGCGGAGTTCCTGGTGACCTGCGGCGGATTGCACGCCGACCGTCTCGGCGAACTGGCCGGAGAAAAGCGCGAGGTCCGCATCGTCCCGTTCCGCGGCGAGTACTACAGCATCCTGCCGGAGCGACAGTTTCTGGTGCGCAACCTGATTTACCCGGTGCCGGACCCGCAATTTCCTTTTCTGGGCGTCCATTTCACGCGCCTGGTTGGCGGCGGAATCGAGGCCGGGCCAAATGCCGTCCTCGCTTTCGCTCGCGAAGGGTATCGCAAATCGGACGTCAACCTGCGCGACCTTTGCGATGCCCTGGGTTTTTCCGGTCTGAGACGTTTTCTGGCTCGGCACAAACGAATGTGCTGGGAGGAACTGAAACGCTCGTTCAGCAAAAGGCTTTTCTGCGAATCGCTAAAAAGGCTCGTGCCGGAGATTCGCGAAGAGGATCTGGCCCGCGGCGGCGCCGGGGTGCGCGCTCAGGCCATGTCGCCGGACGGCGCATTGGTCCAGGATTTTTGCCTGGTCCAACGCCGGCGCGCTTTGCACGTCCTGAACGCCCCCAGCCCGGCCGCCACGGCTTCGCTGGCGATCGGGGAAGAGATTGCCCGGCAGGCGTCGATGGAGTTTTGATCGGGCTTCTTGACACTGCCCCCGGAGCGCCGGTCTCCGACCCGGCAGGTATTCAAAAGCACCCCGAAACGCGCCGGGTCGGAGATCGGCGCTCCGCGGTGAGTCGAGTCGTGGCAGTGTTCAGATGCGCCCGCTTTGAGCGCCGAGTTATTTGCAAAATCCGTTGGCCATGCTAAAGAACGGTTCCATGATGACTCACACCCGGATTTATCTGGACCAGGTGCGGCAGATCGCCGCGGCGCTGGACCACGAACTCATCGAGAAAATGGCGGAGGAGCTGGCGAGCCTGCGTGGGCGCGGCGGCCGGCTGTTTTTGATCGGCGTGGGAGGCAGCGCGGCCAATTGCAGCCACGCGGTGAATGATTTTCGCAAGCTCGCCGGCATCGAAGCCTACAGCCCGTGTGACAACGTCGCCGAATTGACCGCCCGCACCAACGACGAGGGATGGCCCGCGGTTTTCGATGCCTGGTTGCGCACCAGCAACGCCGGACCCAACGACGCCATTCTCGTCTTTTCCGTCGGCGGAGGCGACGCCGAAAGAAACGTCAGTCCCAACATCGTTCGCGCGCTCGACGAAGCCAGGAAGCGGGGCACAAGAATTCTCGGGATTGTGGGTCGCGACGGGGGCTATACCAGGAAGGTGGGCGATGTGGTGCTGGTGGTGCCGACGGTGGAAGCCGCATTCATCACTCCCCACGCGGAATCGTTTCAAGCGGTGATCTGGCACTGCCTGGTTTCCCACCCGCGGGTGATGCTGCAAGCCAACAAGTGGGAGGGTCTGGATCAATCGGCACGTTAGCCCCGTATGAAACGCGCGCATCTTGACACTGCCGCCGGAGCGCCGGTCTCCGACCCGGCAGGTATTCAAAAGCACCCCCAAACGCGCCGGATCGGAGATCGGCGCTCCGGGTGCCAGTCGAGTCGGGGGCAGTGTCGGGACGCGCCGGTATGAAACGCGCGGTCTTCCTCGACCGGGACGGCGGTCTCAACCGGTCAACGGTGCGGGAAGGCCGGCCTTACGCTCCCAGGTCGTTGGAAGACTTCCAGCTGCTGCCCGGTGTGGCGGAAGCGCTCGCGCGCCTGCGGAACGCAGGGTTTCTTTTGATTGTGGTGACCAACCAGCCGGACGTCGCCGCCGGGGTTGTCCGCCGCGAGGTGCTGGCGCGGATCCATCAAAAGTTGCGGGCCCTGTTGCCGATCGACGACATCAAGGTTTGCTGCCATGTGGATGAGGATGATTGCGCCTGTCGCAAGCCCAGACCGGGCATGCTGCTGGAGGCGGCCCGCGAATGGTCGATCGATCTGGAGCATTCGTTCATGGTGGGAGACCGCTGGCGCGATGTTTCCGCCGGCAAGGCAGCCGGGTGCAAAACTATTTTTGTGGATTACGGCTACGCTGAAAGGCAGAAGGATCCGCCCGATTTTGTAGTGACTTCACTTCCCGAAGCGGCGAAGATTATCCTGCAGAGTTGAAACCGGCTTGAACCTGATTGATTGGATGTTCCATGAAGGCAATGAGTGAACTGAACGTGAAGATCTTCGCCGATGGCGCGGATCTGAAGGGGATTTCCAACCTCAGCCGCAATCCCCTGATCAAGGGCTTCACCACCAATCCGACCCTGATGCGCAAAGCCGGCATTCGGGACTATCACGCTTTCGCCCGAGAGGTCCTTGAGATTATCGGCGACCGCCCGGTCTCCCTTGAAGTGTTCTCCGACGAGTTTGATGAAATGGAAAGACAGGCGCTGGAGATTGCTTCCTGGGGCGGGAACGTTTACGTCAAGATACCCGTCACCAACACGCGTCGCGAATTCGCCGGCGAGCTGATCCAGCGACTGGCTCGAGCCGGGGTGCAATTGAACATTACCGCCCTGTTGACCAATGAACAGGTCAAAGAGGTTCTGCGTTGTTTGTCGCCCAAAACGCGCAGCTACATTTCAGTGTTCGCAGGCCGAATCGCAGACACTGGACGGGATCCTGTTCCCTTGATGGCGGAAGCGGTCCGGTTGCTCAAAGGGAATCCGAAGGCGGAGCTGATTTGGGCCAGCCCAAGGGAACTGCTGAATATCTTCCACGCCGACGCCGTCGGCTGCCAGGTCATCACCGTCACGCACGACATTTTGAACAAGCTCTCGCTGGTGGGGAAGGACCTTGGCGAGTATTCGCTCGACACGGTGAAGATGTTTTATCAGGACGCCCTGAGCGCCGGTTTTCGGATTGAAACGAAATAAACCCTCTCCGCTCTACTCTGATGAAGAAAGTATTAGTCACTGGCGGCGCCGGATACAAAGGTTGCGTGCTTGTGCCCAAGCTGCTCCAGGCGGGCTATCAGGTTGTGGTGTATGACCTGATGTTGTTTGGATCTGCCGGATTGCCCAGGCATCCGGATTTGCAGGTTGTTACCGGCGACATCCGGGACGTCAAGCTATACGCCCGGAGCCTGAAGGGCGTGAATGAGGTCATTCACATGGCCTGCATTTCCAACGACCCCAGTTTCGACCTCGACCCTTCGTTGAGCCGCACGATCAACTACGAGTGTTTCGAGCCGATGGTAAAAGCCAGCAAGGCGGCGGGCGTGGAACGCTTCCTCTACGTCTCCAGCAGCTCCGTCTATGGAGTCAGTGATGCGCCGGACGTGACCGAGGACCATCCCTTGGTGCCGCTGACCGATTACAACAAATACAAGGGCCTCTGTGAACCCCTGTTGCGGCGCTACCAATCCCCTGAGTTCACCACGGTCGTCATACGCCCCGCGACGGTGTGCGGTTATTCCCCGCGGATGCGCTTCGACCTCACGGTCAATATCCTGACCAATCACGCGGTCAACAAGGGCCTCATTACTGTCTTCGGCGGGGACCAAAAGCGGCCCAACATTCACATCGACAATATTTGCGAACTGTACGTCCAACTGTTGAGCACGCCGACAGACCTGATCGCCGGCGAGACGTTCAATGCCGCCTACCAGAACCAGACCGTGTCCGAGCTGGCGAATATTGTTCGGGAGGTTGTCGAAGAGGAAATGCCGGAAAAGAAACCGATAAAAATTGAGAAAACCTCGACGAATGATCCGCGTTCGTATCATGTGTCGTCCAAAAAAATCGGCATCCGGCTGGGGTGGTTTCCAAAGCGGAATATTCAGGACGCCGTGCGCGACTTATGCCGCGCGTTCAAAGCCGGAAAGTTCCCCGGCAACACCCTTGCCGACGAGCAGTTCATTAACGTCAAGGCGGTAAAAAAACTCGGCCTCAAATGAGTAATCGCAAGCTGGCCGTGGTCACCGGAGGCGCGGGATTTATCGGCAGTCACATGGTTGATTTGCTCCTGGACCAGGGTTTGCGGGTTCATGTGATCGACAATCTGGCCGGCGGCCGTTTGCAGAATCTGGAGCACCGCAAGCAGGACCAGAACCTTCGGGTGGAAATCCGCGACATTGGAGACCTGGCGGCGGGCGATCCGCTTTTCCAGGGCGCAGACTTCGTATTTCACTTTGCCGGCATTGGCGACATTGTCCCTTCGGTGGACCGGCCGGTGGATTATCTTTCCGCCAACGTCATGGGCACCATCAAGGTATTGGAAGCCGCCCGCCACGCCAAAGTCCGCAGGCTGGTTTATGCGGCCTCCTCGTCCTGTTATGGTCTGGCCGGAGAAATTCCCACGACTGAAACCGCGCCCATCCACCCGGAGTACCCGTACGCCTTGAGCAAATACATGGGCGAAGAAGCGGTTCTGCACTGGGGGCAGGTCTATAAACTCCCGGTCAACTCGATCCGCATCTTCAACGCTTACGGCATCCGGTCCCGGACCTCCGGAGCTTACGGCGCGGTGTTCGGCGTGTTTCTGGCGCAGAAACTCGCCGGTAAACCGTTCACGGTCGTCGGGGACGGAACCCAGCGGCGCGATTTCGTTTATGTCACCGACGTGGCCCGGGCCTTCCATCTGGCGGCGCAGACGGATCGAGTGCGCGAAATTTACAACCTGGGCGCCGGAAATCCGCAGTCGGTCAATCGCCTGGTCGAATTGCTGGGAGGCGAGGTGGTGCATTTGCCCAGGCGGCCCGGCGAACCGGATTGCACCTGGGCGGACATTTCCAAAATCCAGCGTGAGCTGGGTTGGGGCCCGCGCGTTTCATTTGAAGAAGGAGTCGCAACCATGCTAAAAAACATCGAGTACTGGCGACAGGCGCCGGTCTGGAACCCGGCCTCCATCGAGGCGGCGACCCGGAACTGGTTTGCCTTCCTGGCGGGAAAAGAAACATGATGCCCGGCTCAACACAGAACGATTTCCGGCGAAAGATCAAAACCCGCGAGGAATTGCGGGCGGCCATCGGCTCACGCCCGCGGCAGAAAAATGTCATCATGTGCCACGGCACGTTCGATCTGGTGCATCCAGGACACATCCGCCATCTCATGTATGCCAAAAGCAAGGCGGATGTTCTGGTGGCGAGTCTCACGTCCGATTCTCACATCAACAAGGCCAACTTCAGGCCTTTTGTGCCTCAGGAATTAAGGGCGATGAACCTGGCCGCGCTCGAAGTCGTGGATTACGTCGTGGTGGATGAGAACCCAACTCCGATCGACAACATCAAATTCCTTCAGCCCGATTTCTTCGCCAAGGGTTACGAATACTCCGCGGACGGCGTGCATCCCAGGACGCGCGAAGAGATCGAGGCGCTGGAAAGCTACGGCGGCCAGATCATTTTCACCCCCGGCGATCTGGTCATGTCCTCCTCCGCGCTGATTGAGACGACGCCGCCGAACCTGGCGGTGGACAAGTTGCTGGCCTTGCTCCATTCCGAAGGGCTTTCGTTTGACGATCTGCGCGCCTCGCTTGGGAAGACGCAAGGCGTCCGGGTCCATGTCATCGGAGATACCATCGTCGATTCCTACACCTATTGCACTTTGATCGGCGGCACGGCCAAAACGCCGATGTTCAGCGTCAAGTTCGAGCGGCAGGTGGATTATCCCGGCGGCGCAGCCGTGGTCGCCAAACACATGCGCAAGGCCGGCGCCGAGGTCGTGTTTTCAACGGTCCTGGGAGACGACGCGCTGAAAGATTTTGTCCTGAACGATCTCAAAGCGGTCGGCATTCAATGCGACGCGGTCATTGATCCGACGCGAGTGACCACGCAAAAAAACGCGTTCATCACCAATGGCTATCGGATGCTGAAAGTGGGCAAGGTGGACAACCGCCCGATCACCGGGAAAACTCTTGACCGGTTGAAATCCTCGGTCGCGGCTCACCCGGCGGACGCGGTGATCTTCAGTGATTTTCGCCATGGCATTTTCAACCGCCAGACGATCCCGCTATTGACGGCCGCGGCGCCGGCGGGCGCGCTGCGCGTGGCGGACAGCCAGGTTGGGAACCGGTGGGGAAACATTCTTGAATTCCAGGGTTTCGATTTAATTGCGCCAAACGAACGCGAGGCGCGCTTTGCGCTCGCGGACCAGGATTCCGGCATCCGTCCCCTGGCATCTGCGCTGTATGACGCCGCCGAGTGCAAGACGCTTATTCTCAAGCTCGGCGAGCGCGGTGTACTCACCTGCCGCAACAGCAACCATGAATCGCTGGACTCCTTCGTGGTGGTGGACAGTTTTGCGGACAAGGTGGTGGACGCCGTGGGGGCCGGGGATGCGCTGCTGGCGTATGCCACGCTTTCCCTGATTGCCGCAAAATCCAGCGTCATCGCGTCCATTCTCGGCTCGCTTGCGGCGGCGGTCTCGTGTGAACATGACGGCAATACTCCCGTCGCGCCCGAAGAGGTCTTAAAGAAACTGAACGCGCTGGAGAAGCGCGCGCGCTTCGAATGAGAATCGCGGTAATCGGTCTTGGCGTGCAGGGACGCAAGCGCCGTGCTGTTGCCGGAGACGCGGCGGCCGTGACCGTGGATCCGGTTGCCCCCGACGCGGATTACAAAACCATTCAAGAGGCGCCGCTGGCAACCTTTGAT
>QHPW01000467.1 GCA_003219675.1 Verrucomicrobiota bacterium | reverse complement strand
AACGGAGGAGTCAGGGCTCGACGGAGTCTCACCCCACCGCAGCACTGCTATGGAGGACTGGGCGCCCCAACATCAGAGACGAAAAACATTCAACATCGAACTTTGAACATCGAACATCGAACCTTCGAGATGAGTGGTCGGCGAGTCGCCGATCACGGCACGCGGGCCGCGTGCGCTCCCCTCAGTTGACCAGGAGTATCCGGTAAAACTGTTGCGGTGCGCCAGTGACATCGATGTTCGCAGTCAGACTTGCTCCGCCCGCTGTCATGTCGCCGCTGAGCGGTGTCCAGGCCGTGGCGTTCAGGTCGTTCTTGAACTCGACGCGATAGGTGTGGCCGGGCGCGGTCTGCCAGGCGAGCGTGAGTTGTTGTCCGTTCAGCGTGGTTTGGGTGAACTGCGGCGGCGCGATGACGAAGATGGTGAAGGTCTCGGTGTCGCTCAGCGGCGGCGTCCCGTTGTCGGTGACGCGCACGGTGACAGTGTTGGTGCCTGGGGTTTGGGCGGGCGACGGCGTCCAGGTGAACACGCCGGTGGAGGGATTGATGCTCGCACCGGTTGGCGCGCCGGAGTCGAGGGTGAAGGTGAGCGTCTGCGGCGGCTGATTGGTGTCGGCCGCGGTCGCGATGAGGCTGAGGGTGTAGCCGCCCACGACGCTGCGGTTGCCGATCGGTGCGAGCGCCGGCGGCGCGTTGGATTGCGGACCGAGGTTGGCTGCGCGCGGTGTCGGGGCGGGCATCACGTAAATGTTTGGGCCGCCGTCGGGGTAACGGCCCTCGCTCACGTCGGTGGTTTGGGCGCCGTAGGAGACGGTGTCGATCGCCGTGCCGTCGGCCGCGAACAGACCGATCTGGCCGAGTGCGGCGGAGAGTTTGAAGCTGGCGTGGAGATCGGGACTGTTGGTGCTGTTCTGGCCGGCGTCGCTGTCGGCCCAGACCAGCAAATGGCCGCCGGGCGGGATGGTGTAGCCGGACGGGATGAGGAACTTGAACTTGTTGGTCAGCGCGTCGGTGAGGTAGCAGCCGGCGAGGTCCGCGATGGCGGCGCCCGGATTGTACAGCTCGAACCAGTCGTCGAAATGATTGTCAGCCGGGTCGAGGAGCGAGCCGGCATTGCTCGCCATCCATTCGTTGATAAACACGTTCAACGGCGCGGAAGTGGCATTGTTGGTTGCGCCCGGAGTCACGAAGTAAAACTCGGACCGGTCGAACGGTTGTCCGTCAGGGAAGGAACCGAATGAGCGGTCGGGATGAACGCCGTTGTAGTTGACGTAATCGAGCACCTGCGGCCGGTTGTTGAGGTCCAGGAAGGACAGCGCGACCGAACCGGAGCCCGCGTTGAGGCGAAAACTCGAATGCCATTCGCCGGCGGTGGACTGGCCGGGCTGGCCATCGACGAAAATGATCTTGAACCGGCCGGGGGCGAGTTGTGCGCCGGCCGGGAAGGCCCATTGGGTGAGGTTGGTGTAATTGTTCGCGAGATAGAGGCCGTCGAGAGAAATAACGGTCGTGCCCGCGTTGTAGATTTCGATCCAGGGATCGGCCTGGTTGGCGTTGTCGCGGATGCCGTTCAGGTTCTCAGGTTCGATTTCGTTGATCCAAAGCGCGGGGAAGGCGGGCAGAGAACTCTGGATGGAATTCGCAGCGCCGGGCGTGGCAAACGGGCCTGAGGAACTCACGGCCCAATTGGCGCGATGACTCGCGCCTCCGGACGGGTCGATCAACTGCAGCGACACACCGCTGTTGGTGCCGAGCACCGGCCACGGCGGTTGAGTTTCGTAGCGGACCTTGCTCACCGCGACGTCTTGCGCCGGTGCGGCGCCGGGTTTGATGAGCGCGAGCGTTTCGCTGTCCGGATCGAGTCTGCCGTTGAACAGGCCGAACACGGGGATGCCGCCGCCGTAAGCCGCGTTGAACGCGGCGCGGTCGCGGGCCAGGACGACGAAACCGTTTGGCGCGATGACCGAACCTTCGGGGAAGGTGTAGTCGAGACCATTGAAGCGGTGGTTCGACAAGTCGAAGGTGAAATCGGGCGAACGATTGTAAATCTCGACAAACTCGGCGCCGGGAATGGCCGGGGCGTACATGATTTCGTTGATGACCAGATAATCCTGCGGCAGCTCGACCGAGCCGGAGTAATTGACCGACACGGTGGCGGTGTAGTTCGAGAGCAGCCGGCCATGGACGTCATAGGCCGAGAGCAGGAGCGTGTTGGGGCCGGCGTTGAGCGGCACGGTCAGGCTCCAGCCGGTGACGCTGCTCCAGCTGAGGGGATACGCCACGCCATTGACGCGGATGGTTTTGATTTCGACGGGCGCGTCGCCGGTGAGCGTGACCAGGTTGTTTGCGGTCGTGCCGGGGCCGCCGGCGGCAAAGCCGGTGGCATCCTGGGCGGCAAGTTGGGAGAGGATGCTGGTGCGGGCGCCGGCGACGTAACTCTTGGGAGTGGTGGGCGCGGCGACGTTGATGCCGCTGGCCTGAAACGCGGCGTACTTGGCGTCCACGAGCGGGTTGAAATTGGTTGCGAGCATGGGGCCGTTGCAAAGCTCCTTGAGGGCGCGCCAATAGGCGCGCCGGAACGGCGGCGTCTGGTAAATGTTCCGCATCGGGCCATCCGCTCCGTTCACCGAGAAGAGGTTCTGGCCCATGCCCCAGGAACCGCTGTTGCCGAGCACGATGTTCATGTCCCAGATGAACAAGGTCCACCGGCCGTTGAGGGGTTTGTAGCCGTACATGTTTTGCTCGTTCTGACAGCCGACCGAGTCCCAGTCGCCCACCGCATGGCGGACGGCAAAGATGCGCATCCATTCCTCCATGTCCGCGACGGATTCGAGGGCGGCGGGATCGAATGAATTGGCGGCATCGATGAGCGCGAACACATTGGTGTAGTTGTTGGCCGAGCCTTGCACGGCGCGCACCAGATAATTCCAGCGGAATCGCGCGAGCTTTTTATTGCCGGTGAAATCGAGGAAGTCGTTGAGCGTGCACCAGGAATTGTTGCTGAAACCCATCGAACGGGAGTTGCAATTTGCGACTTCAAACCACGGCTGCAGTTTGTAAAGGAACCCGTTGTTATCGTCCGCGAAATACTCGTCGACCATGTCCGAGCCGGGTGTCTGGGTGTCCTCCATGAGCGTGCCGCGCCGCGCGCCGTTGAAGTACATGGCGACGAAGCGCCGGTAATTGTAGGGCAGGCCGAGTTTGCGGGCGAGCCAGAAACAGGCCTGCTCCCGCTGGATGGTGTTGTCGTCGAACGGCCCGTTGCCCGGGGCGTGGATTTTGTTGAAATTTTCCGTGCCCAACAGCAGGTCATCGAGCGGGAACTGGATCGAGTAATGGCCGTCGCTCGCGGGCGAGCCGAACCCCTGATGATACGGGCTGCCGGCGAAGTGCGAGCCGAAATTGTAAACCACGCGGTAGTTGCCGTAAACGAAGGTGCCGTCCGCGTCTTCGTTGCTGAGCACAGGGCGGTTGACCCAGGTGCTGACCGCGCTTTGCGTGAACCACTGGCGATAAATGCGGAAGCTGAGCGTTGGCGTCGGGTCGCCGAAGCGCACCAGGCATTCGCGGGCCGGCGCGTCGTTCGGGAAAGTCGTCGCCGCGCCGCGACTGTCGGTGGCCTGCAGGTAGAACGCGCTCATCGTCCCGCCGGCCTGAGCGGGAATGGTGGCGCTGAAAATGCCGTCGCCCGCGACCGCGTCACCGCCGGCGCCGTCGTCGGTCAGGGTCACCGTTGTGTAGTTGGTCGCCGGGTCAATGCGATAGTTGAGAACTGCCGAGGCAACGTCATCAGGATCGTGGACACGCGCGGTGACGACGACCGGCTGGTTGGCGGCGGGCACAATCGGGTTGTGAACAACCTGATAAATGGCGGGGCCGGCGTTGTTCACGGCGCGGCTGTTGCGGGCGCCGGGTGTGCCGAGGTTGGTGGGGACGGTCATTCGGCCGGCCGCTTCCATCCAATTGCCGTGGGTGCGCATCACGATTTCCGGCCAGCCTCGCAGCCAGCGCACCTGGGCGCGAATGGTCAACGTGTCGCCCGGCACGGGATTGCTCGTGAATGTTCCATAAACGCGATTGGCGCCGGTATCGCCGCGCTGACTGGCGCGAAGGTGCAGCGAGCGGCTGCTGTTGTAACCGCCCGCGGCTTCCAGGCCCGAACGCACATGATCGCCCTGCGCCGTCCAACCGGTGAGGCCTGCTTCGAAGGTCGAGTTACTGATCAGGTTGACTCCGTCAGCGACGTTGAACACCTCGACGTTGTCGATCAGGCACTCGCCTTCGCCGAGCATCACGACCTGCAGGTTGTCAATCGGTCCGCCGTTGTAGCCCTGGCCTTTGTCCAGCCTGTCCGTCGCTTCGATCTCGGTCCAGGGCGCCTTGCCGGTTTCATCGCTGTCCGCCCAGTTCGACGGCAACCGGTGGTCCGAGCGCGGGTCGATCAATTCGAGACTGCTTCCGCCTTCGTTGGCCCAGTGGCCCCACCTTCCGCCGGCGGCATAAGTGACTTCATCCACGTCGATGTGGATGGTGTTGGTCTCCACGATGCCTTGCTTGTTGGTGACGATAATCTGATCGGGCATGGCGAGCGCGAGGCGTTCGCCTTTGTTGAGTTTGCCGCCGAAATCACCGAGGGTGTTCGCGCCAGTCAGACTCGTGTAGTTCGTGAGCAAATGGGCCGCGTTCCTGGCGACGACCAGATACGCGTTGACCGGCAGCACGGTGTTCGTCGGGAAGGTGAAATCGATGCCGTCGCTGAATCTCCAGCCGCTGAGGTTCACCGCATTCGTGCCCTGATTGTAAAGCTCGACGTACTGGTCGTCGCTGTTGCCGGACATCGGCGCATACATGATTTCGTTGATGACCACGTCATGGGTGCGGATATCGCTGTTGGGCGCGCCGGGGGTGCGCGTGTTCAAACGGTGGAACTCATCCGCGCCGTCGGGATAGCGGCCGGTCGAAACACTGTTTTCCTGCCCGCCGAACCGGACTGCGTCCAGCACACGCGAGCCGTCGGGGTTCTTGAAATAAATCGTATCGCCGGCGGCGCTCAACGCGAAACCCATCTGCGACTGGTCGAACACTTTGAAGCTGCGCGCCTGGATGACCGTATTTGTCGGGACGATAAATTTGTTGGTCTGTGCGTCGTCGGTAAGGACGCAGTTTGAAATATCCACCTCCTGATTGCTGTGATTGTAGAGTTCGATGTAATCCAGCAACGGATCGTCGGTGTGCGCGAGAAATTCATTGATGACCACGTTGCGCAGCGGGCCTGGCCGATACGATTCAACTGTGCCGGGCGAACCGCCGACGACGTCGCTGATGTCCCACGCCTTTGGGAAAGCCTCGCCGTAACTTGGCCGCGCCAGCACCAGAGAATGGCCGGTGCCATCGGCCGCGACCGGCCAGGGGGGTTTGTTGGAATAGGGCACTTCCAGGAGGATGGCGCCGATGTCGCTGCGCAGGCGCACGGTGCCGGAGCTTTTGAGCGCATTGGTATACGGCCCGATGACATTGGTAATGCCGTAAACGCTTTGAACATCAGCGGGTGAGTCTGCGACCACGAGGAACGCGGCGCCTGGCAGGACGGTATTTGTGGGGAATATGAAATCAATGTCGCCCGACAGGCGATAGCCAGTGATGTCCTCGAAGAACGGGTTGGAATTGAACAGCTCGAGGTATTCGAGCACTTTGCCGTCCGCGCGCGGGGCGGGCTTGTACATGATTTCGGAGATGGCCAGGCCGGTCTTGCGGCTGGAGGGTCCGAGCGGTTCCGAGGGCAGGGTCAGCGGGCCGCCGCCGGTCGCGGTCGTGATACCCAGGTCGCGCATCTGAGCAGAAGTGGCTTGATTGATGTTGTGACTGGTGAGTGCCATGCCGAAATAGAGGGTGTTGGGCAACGTCAGCGAAACCGAGCCGAGCTGGGTCCAGCTTTGACCGTCGAAACTCGCGTAGCCGGTGAATTGGCTGCCGACGCGCTGCAGACGCAACCAGGTGTTGGGGTAATTGACCGGGAAAGCGCCGGTGGTGGCCGTTCCGCCGTCGGTCGTCGCGCGCGACTCGAAAAAGCATCCGCTGACGCTTGGACTGGCGAGGATGGCGGCGAACGCGCTGCCCGCGGCGAGGGACTCGCGCGCCATCAGGCCCGCCTTGGCCCAGGCGTCGGATGGATTCACCCCCAGCACGCGCACCTGCATGTCGAAGTCGCCGGTCAACTGCTGGTAACTGAAAAAGAATTGATCGCTCGCGCCGCCGATGTTCGCGCCGGCGCCGGTGAGGGTGTAGGTGCCGCCGGAAAAACTCATCGAACCGGAAATGCCCGGCCCGCCAATGTCCGTCGGCGAGTAAGGCACCAGGCTGAAGGCGGTCTGCGAATCCGGCGCGATCACATTGCCGCCTGCGTCTTGAACGCCGTTGACCGTGAGCGTGTAGTTGAGGCCGGTGGTCAGGGGTGTGGTGCCGAGAATGACGGTATTCGAGCTGGAGCCGAAACCGGCTGACAGGACCTGAACGCCATTGTCGATCGCGTAATTATTGATGTTCGTCGCGCTCGCCGCGCTCAAGCGTTTTGAAAAATTCACGATGACATTGTTCCCACTGGCGATGGCCGAGACCAGCACTGGCGGATTGGTGTCGTTGACCGTAATGGCGACAGGCGCGGAGGTGGCCGTCGCGCCGTCGTTGTCGGTCGCGACGGCGGTCAGGGTGTATTGTCCGTCGCTGACGTCGTTCCAGAGGATGCCGTAAGGGCTGTTGGCGGACTCGCCCAGTTTCACGACGCCCTGGAAAAACTCCACCCTGACCACCGCGCCGTCGCTGTCTGAGGCGCCGGCGGTGATGGTGATATTCGCGCCCGCGGCGAAGGTCGCATTATTTGCCGGACTGGTGACGGCGACGTCCGGCGGCAGGTTGGTGCCGCGCAGTTCGAGGTCGAGACTGATGTCGCTGCTATTGGTGGCGGCTTGATGGATTTCGACGGCAAGGAGGTTGTTGCCATTGAGCAGCAGATTTGCGACGGTGGAGGGGAAGAACGTCTGCTCGTCGGTTCCCCCGATGGTGCTGGAGGCGAGCGTGGTGTAAGTAATCGTGCCGGTCGGCATGTTGTCGCGGCGGATTTCCGTGCCGTTCAGGTAAACGACCGCGCCGTCGTCGCGGAGAAGGTTCAAATTGAGAGTTGTGAACGCCGATGGGTTCGACACCGCAAACGTCTTCCGAAAGTAGGTGGTGATATACTTGTTGTTGATATCCGGTCCGTAGTTGACGGCGGTGACTTCTCCGTCGCCGCCGTAGCCGAGCCGGGCCGGGCCGGAGGCCCAACCGCTGTCATTGAAATTGGTTCCCTGCCAGGCGGTGCCCTGGTCGGATCCGTTGTCGAGATACTTCCAGACCGAGCCGCGCGGGACAAGAATGCCCTGAGCGCAGACTGTGGTGGCCAGAAAGAAAAACGCGGCGAAGGATGTCAGGCGGCCGAGGATGCGATGCATAAGGAGTCGGACCGGCCGTTTGAAAGAGGTTTCACATCGAAAAACCCGGCAGTGACGGTGCCAATTCACGGGTGACTTCAGCCCGAACACATAGTTGTCAATACACAACCGGGCCCGGCACCTGCGGGTCACGGCAATGATTTGCGGAGACTATACGGGTTGCCGGGAGAAAATCAACACGACTTACAGTCAGGGCATGATCGGCAGCGGATCTTCTTGACACTGCCCCCGGAGCGCCGGTCTCCGACCCGGCAGGTATTGAAGAGCACCCCGAAACGCGCCGGATCGGAGATCGGCGCTCCGCGGTGCCGGTCGAGGCGGGGGCAGTGTCAAGAAGATGCGTCCCATGATCGGCGGCTTGCTTCTTTTCTTTGACGCGGCGATCCGGCACGCTGACGCTGTGGCCGGGAACATGCTTTTGCTCATCGACATCGGCAATACCCACACTCACCTGGGGCTGGCGAATCAAGAACGCGTCATCAAACAAATGAACATTCCGACGGCGGACTGGTCCGGCGGCGGCGCCGTGAGACTGATGAAGCGGTTCGGCGGTTCGGCCAGATTTGTCGGCGCTTCGTTGTGCAGCGTCGTGCCGCGCGTGACGCCGCTGGCGCAACGCGCGTTGGGACGGCTCTGGAAATTGTCAGCCTTCGAGTTGACGCACAAAACCGTCGCCGGTGTCGGCATCCACTATCCGAAGCCGGAAACCATCGGTCCGGACCGCCTGGCCAACGCGGTCGCCGTCAAACATCATTTCGGCGCGCCGGCGGTGGTCGTGGATTTCGGCACGGCAGTCACGTTCGATGTCGTCGACCGCCGCGGTGACTATGCCGGCGGCATCATCGCTCCGGGTTTGGCGGCGATGACGGATTACTTGCATGAAAAGACGGCGTTACTCCCCCGAATCAGGATTCGCGAAGTCAGGTCAGCTGTGGGCAAAAGCTCCGAGCAGGCCATGTTGATCGGCGCGGTGCGCGGGTACCGCGGTCTGGTGCGGGAACTGATTGGCGAGTTGAAAAGGGAACTGAAGGCAAAACGCCTCCCGGTCATTGCCACAGGCGGGTATGCGCGGCTGATCGCTTCGAAAATGCCTGAAATAACGGCGGTGGACCCGTTGCTGACGCTGGAAGGACTGCGGCTCGCAGCGCAGGCATCCTGCCTGCAAGTTCCGCGGCGCCCGCGCCGCGACTAACGCGCGGCAGTGAACTCGCGGCAGGATGCCGCGCAACCTGCCCGCAGGATGCGGGCGCTACGTTGCGCTGCGTTGCAGGCACAGGAAACTTACAACTTGCAACCGGCCACCCGCATCTTAAAGATGCGCGCGCATGAATCGCATCGTGGAGCGGTTTGCCCGGCTGAAAAAAGAAGGCAAAAAGGGCTTCATCGTTTACATCGGCGCGGGTGATCCGAACCTCGAAGCCACGCGCCGGCTCGCGCTCGCATTCGACGAGGCCGGGGTGGATATTCTCGAACTCGGTGTGCCGTTCAGTGATCCGCTGGCCGACGGTCTGGTGAATCAACTCGCGGCGCAGCGCGGGTTGGAGTCGGGCACGACTCCCTCGAAAGTGCTGGAGACGGTGGCGGCGGTGCGCAAGCGCTCGCAAATCCCGATCGTTCTCTACGTTTACTTCAACCTGGTTCACAAACGCGGGGTGAAACAGTTCGTTGCCGAGGCCGCGCGCGCGGGCGTGGACGGCCTGCTTGTGCTCGACCTGCCGCCCGAGGAATCGGACAACTACGAGCAAACGATGCGTGATGCCGGACTGTGCAACATATACCTCGTCGCGCCGACGACGCCCGAGGCCCGCATCGGGTTGATCGTGAAGCGGGCGACCGGGTTCATCTATTACATTTCGCGCGAAGGCGTCACCGGGATGCAGGAAAAGGTGTCGGCAAACATTGCGCAAATGACGGCGAAAATCCGCGCGCACACGAGTCTGCCCATCGCCGTCGGTTTCGGCATCTCGAATCCGGAGCAGGCAGGACTGGTGGCGCAAAACGCCGACGCCGTGGTGGTCGGGAGCGCAGTGGTGAATCAGATTGCGCAATATGGCGGGAACCGGGAGTTGGTGCCGAATGTGACTGGTTTTGTGAAGTCGCTCGCGCAAGCGGTAAAGAGCAAGTGAAGTAACCGCGAATCAACACGAACGGACACGAATTCCGCGAATTTTCACGAATGCGTGGCAATCGCCTTTTAATTAGTGTTCATTCGCGTCCATTCGTGGTTAAGAATTTTTCAGTATGAGAGCGAAAACCGACGTGAAAGACCGTTTTGTCATCATCATGGCCGGCGGGCGCGGCGAACGCTTCTGGCCGGTCAGCCGCGAAAAAACGCCCAAGCAACTTCTGGCGCTGCTCGGAAAGAGATCGTTTTTGCAGGAGGCCGTGGACCGCGTGCTTCCTTTGGTGCCGCTGAAAAATATTCTGGTCATCACCAACGAAGCGCAGGCGCCGCAGGTCGCCAGGCAACTGCCGAAACTGCCCCGGCAAAACATCATTGCCGAACCGGTCGGGCGCGACACCTGCGCGGCGGTAACGCTCGGCGCGGCGATTGTCGGGGCGCGCTCCACCACCGCAGTCATGGCGGTGTTGCCGGCCGATCATGTCATTCCTGAAGAGAAGAGATTTCAACAGGTGTTGAACGATTGTTTCGACCTGGCCGGTCGCGGCCAGGCGATTGTGACCATTGGCATCAAGCCCACCGAGCCGACGACGGGTTACGGCTACATTCAGGTTGGCGAGGCACTGCCGCCGCCGCAGGGCGCGAAGCCTTACAAGACCACGTTCTTTCGCGCGGAGCGGTTCGTCGAAAAGCCGCACTTCGACAAGGCGCTGGAATACGTGAACAGCGGCCAGTATCGCTGGAACGCCGGGATGTTCGTCTGGGGTTTCGTGACCGTCACCGAAGGGTTGCAGAAGCATCAGCCGGAGATGTACGAAGTCTGCCAGCGCTGGTTCAAAGTCGCGAACAATCGGCCCAAGCTCGCCAAGGCGCTGGCGAGGGACTATCGCGACATCAAAAAAATCTCCATCGACTACGCGCTCATGGAACACGCGCAGAATGTCGTCGTGGCTGATGGCAATTTTGCCTGGGACGACCTCGGCTCCTGGAACGCGCTCGCCCGCCACATCAAACCCGACGCCGAAGGCAACTGCGCCGTGGCCGATTTCGTCCACGTCGATGCCGCGCGGAACGTCATTTTCGACGCTCGAACGAAGAATCACACACCGATTGCAGTCGTCGGTCTGCGCGACTCAATCCTGGTCATGGCCGATGACGCGACTTTGCTTGCCCACAAAAGCCAGTCGCAGAAGGTGAAGGAGTTGGTCAAGAAACTGGCGGAGACGAAAGCGTATAAGAGTTTGGTCTGAACCACTGCAAGCAAACCCTGAACTTCGCGCTCAAATCCACGACAGACGCCGTGAGCTGCTCTCCGTCGCTGCCCCGCAGCTTTTCGGCCCCGTTTTCAAGAGCTGATCTGCGCCCTGTCGCCATTGGAGATGGGTTGCTCGTTCTCGGCTCCGCGGTTCGCCGCGAGTATTTGAAACTGCCTCGTGATCTTGCGACCTTGGCGCGCAGTTTTGGAATCACGTTGCCGCCGCAACTCCAGCACGACGCCGCTGTGTTGGCTTTTTCGATTGAGTGCACAGACCGCTTGCTGGATGCCATTCCGCAGGCTGACCGTCGGGCCCGATTCAGCGCCGGGGTCGTATCCTGTTTGCGAGAGGAGGGCTTGTCCAAGCCGGAACGATTCAGGAAAACGCAGGAGCAATTCTCCGACCACCTAGGTGCGGCCAAGGACGACGTAACGCCGGAGTTGGCCGGGTGGCTTGCGCAGTTGAAGGAGCTGGCCGAGCGGCATAAGGTCAGCGATCGGTTCCGCCAGATCGTCCGCGAGCTGCTGAGCAACAGCGAGCAAATGCGGACGACGCGAAACCACCGTCAATTTGTTGATTGCGCGGTCAAAGAAGGCCGGTGGATGGTGGAATTGCTTTTGCTGATCCTGGACGGATTCTCCACCCCACAGTTTCGCGCATTCATGCGACAACTCTCCGCGCCGGCCAACCTGGCCGACAAACTCCGGGACGCGCGTCGCGACTTTCAGC
>QHPW01000466.1 GCA_003219675.1 Verrucomicrobiota bacterium | reverse complement strand
GACTGATGTCGTCCGTGAACCAACCTCGGCGGTTGGCTTTTACAGAGAATTCGGCTTCGCTGGCGGCCGATTTCTTTTCGGGCGGCAACGCGGTGACCGCCAGCCGCGGCAAAGAACTGGCCAGCGTAAATGGGAACGGGTCAATCGTCAGCGCAACAGCCCTGCTGTATTGAGTCACGGTCTGACCATTCACCTTGGCTTCGCCTTTGAACAGGATCATTCGAGTGCCGGTTTCGGCGTCGGGTTTCGCTTTCAACGTGAGCGTCGCGCGCGCGTCCGCGCCTTTGAGCGTCACCGGTTGCACCTCCACGTTTTTCGTCAACGGCTCTTTCCCGGAGGAAAAGCCTTCGGCCGTCACTTGAACCTCTCCCAGGAAACTGTTGTAGCGGCGGATCTGCGCCTCGACGGCTGTGGACTGGTCCTGCTCCACGCGGGCGGCGAGCGTCACGGGTTCGATGGTGAAGGACGGCTTGTCCAGCACGGTGAGAAAAGCTTCACGCGCGGCGCGGCCATTGGCCTGCGGTTTCCCCTGGCGGATCACTTGCTGTCCTCCGATGACTCCACGCCCGACGAGTTTAACAGGATGATGTCCCGGCACGGCCTCGTCGCCGGCGTGCAGAACGATCATTGGACTGATCGCGGAGTCCGGTGGCACCAGCAGCGGCTCTGCGGTCACGCCTGGCGGCAGATCCTCCAGCCTCACTTCGACCGCGCCGGCGAAGCCGCTCTGCCGCTGCACCTCTACATTGACCACGGCGTAACTCCCGCGACTGACACGGGGCGTATCCGGGAAAAAATTCACGATGAAATCCGGTCTCGGCGGGCGCACGACGAGGCGGTAGCCAAAATCCTCCCCACCCCGTTCGAGCAGATCGCGAACCTTGATGAAGTATTCGCCCGCCTCACCAAAGCTTTGCTCAATCCTCGCGTCGGCGCCGACGGCGTCGTCGTTCTGCTGGATCACATTTCCCTTGGCATCGGTCAGGTAAAGCACGGCGTCGAGCGGTGAGCCGAACCGACTGGCTTCCACCTCGAAAACGAACGTCTGATTTTTCTCGACCTTGAATTTGAACTGGTCCGCGTCCTTTGCGCCTTGGATACGCCCGTTGATGACGACGGGCAGACTTACCGCGTTGGCGTTGGTGATCGCATTGTTCGGCTCGGTCTCGTCGAACTCGCCAAGTTCACCCACCTCGAACAGAACCGGATTGGAAAAGCCTTTGGTTGTGTGGGCGCGGATTTCCTGCTGACCCAAGGGCGCATTCTTTCATTTTGCTCAGACCATCGAGATTGCGTCCGCGCAACGCGACCTCGACCGATTGTCCCCGCCGGGCTCCAAACGGAAAGACGCTGTCCAGATAAGGCAGCTCGCCGGACACGATGCGATACTTGTAGTCCTTGCCGCTCTTGTAACGGAAGTCGCGGATTTGCAGGAAAAACTCGCCGTCTTCAGGGACGATGAATTCAATCAGGGAATCGAGGCCGTTGACATCCTCGCTCCGAGCCAGCTCTTTGCCCGCGGCGTCCAGCAAAGCCAGCGAGGAATCCAAAGGCGAGCCGGAGCGAAAGGCGTCGACATCAAAAATGAGGCGCTGGTCCTTCCGCGCCTTGAAGCGAAAAAAATCGCTTTCGGCAGCCTCTTTGATGACTCCGTTGACGGCGGTGGGAAGTTCGACAAGCTGCGCGTGGTTGGTGTCGTTGTTCGGCTCCGCCTCCATGAGCTGGCGAAGGAAGTCCACGTTCACGATGACCGGTTCCGACACGCCTGCCGGCGCGAACACGCGCAGTTCGCGCGCGCCCAGGGGCGTGTCCGGCGTGACGGTGACGCTCACGCGCAGTGTTTTCTCGTCGTCGCCCGCGGGAACGATTCCACCGCGATTGCTCTCCAGCGTGGCGCTGTAAACCGGCGGTGGCGCGTTCGTGGCCGTGAGCCCGCCATCGCCGCTGAAGATGAATCCGGCAATTTCCCTGAGGTTTTCGCCTTCAAGAGTGACCACCGAAGTCGTGCCGCGTTCAATCCAGTCCGGCGAGACCGAGGTGATTTTAGGGATGGGTTGCGACAGTCCCAGGGACGGAGGCAGAGCGATGATTGCGGCGAGCAAGGCAATTTGCAGGCCGCGAGGAACAAGCGGCTTCGATGAGGCGCAACCCAATATCATTTCTTCTTCGCCAGCTTGATCGTGCCAATGTCAATGGGGTTCGCTTGCCTGTTGTCCTCGCTAGTCACTTCGGTTTTGAAATCCTCGTAACCGTCACGCCGAACAACGAGTTCGCCTTTGGCAGGCGTTCGATCATGAGAGGGAAGCCCTAAACCAAAGCTGACCCCAAACGACGCCAACTTTACCGTCTTGAGGAAAAAGCTTCCGTCTTTGATACTTTGCACACCTTCATCATCGCAGTTGGCAAAGAAGACATGGGCATCGGCGATCGGATCTCCGGTTTCAGCATCGGAAACATTTCCGAACACGCCTGGCGTATAGACTTGTTTGTAGGCGAAGGGCACGCAACCTGAAAACGCAAGGCCAACCAGCAAGCACGGGAGGCAGACAAGTTGCGGCCGCTTCATTCGCCTATCCTTTGTGCCTATGCGATCAGCCGAACAACCCCAACACCGGCTCGGCCTGCACCAGTTCGCGCGGCTGGTTGAGATGGTTGTAAGCGATGGTGTGCGGGTCGATCCCCAGCGCGTGGTACACCGTCGCCAGAATCTGCATCGGGTGCACCGGGTTTTCCGCCGGTGATGAACCGGTCGCGTCGGACTTGCCAAAGACTGCGCCGCGCTGAATTCCGGCGCCGGCGATCAATCCGGTGTAGCAATACGGCCAGTGGTCGCGGCCGTCCGGCGAGTTGCTGTTTCCCGACGTGCTCACCCCCAGACGCGGTGAGCGGCCAAACTCTCCAACAGCAATGACCATCGTTTCCTTCAACATTCCGCGCTGGTCCATGTCTTCCAGCAGCGCGGACAAACCGCTGTCGAGCTTGGGGCAGTGAATGTCGCGCAGCGGGCCGAAGTTCGCCGCGTGCGTGTCCCAGGCGTCCACCTTCGGGTCGCCGTTGGCCACCGCCGGCCAGTTCATTTGCACAAATTTGGTCCCGGCTTCAATCAGCCGCCGCGCGAGCAGGCAGCCCTGGCCAAAGGTGTGGCGGCCATAGCGGTCGCGCACTTTGTCGGGCTCCTGCGCCAGGTCGAACGCGTTGCGCGCGCGGCCGGACAGCACGAGGTCGAACGCTTTCTGGTAGTATTTGTCCAGAGCATAATTGGAAACCGCTTTCTCGATTTCCGGCATCGCCTCCTCGACCTTTTTCAACAGCGTCGCGCGCCGTTCCATCCGTTCCTTCGAGATGCCGTCGCGCAACGAGAGATCGTCGAGTTTGATCTCCTTGGCCGGGTCCTGATAAAAATAATACGGGTCGAACGCCGGACCGAGAAAGCCCGCCGTGCCGCCTTTGCCGATGACGTTGCTCTCCTGCAACGGACGCGGCATCATGACGAACGGAAACATGGGCAGATCAGACGGGTGCAACCGCGTGATTTGCGAACCAGCATGCGGAAAATCATTCGGCGCCGGAGGTTCGAGCTGGCCGGAAGGCGAAACGCGGTCGGGCGTGTAGCCGGTCATCATCTGGTAAATCGCCGCTGTGTGATTGAAC
>QHPW01000465.1 GCA_003219675.1 Verrucomicrobiota bacterium | reverse complement strand
GACAAACTCATGAAATACCGGATCCACATCCTCGACCAACACGGCCTGAAACTGTCCGATATCCAATCCGTCATCGGCGCGCTGCGACCGCTGGAGGGGGCGCTGGACTTTCTCCGCGAACTGCGCTCCTTCATTCAGGTCATCGTCCTCTCCGACACTTTTGAGGAATTCGCTCAACCGTTGGTTCGACAACTGGAGTGGCCGACGCTGCTTTGCCACAAGCTCGAAGTCGCCAACGACCGCATCGTCAATTACCGGTTGCGCATCGCCGATCAGAAGAAAAGGACCGTCGCCGCACTGAGACATTTGAATTACAATGTCATCGCTGCCGGCGATTCCTACAATGACACGGCGATGCTGGGCGAGGCCGATGTCGGTTGCCTGTTCCGCGCGCCGGAGAACGTGAAGCGGGAATTTCCGCAGTTCAAAGCGGTCGAGACTTATTGCGAGTTGTTGAAGCTCATCAAAGAGGCGTTGTAAATCCCGAAAGAGCCTCGAAGCGCGTAACTCGAACCTCCATGAACCGGGTGGGGCGAGACTCCGTCGAGCCCCAATTTCTGGCGTCGGGAGATCAGGGCTCGACGGAGTCTCGCCCCACCGCTCAAGACCCTAATGCGCGGCGAAAAAGTGTCGGACGCTCCCCATGCACCGGGGCCGCGTTTTTGTTCGTTTTTTGACTTCGTCCTTCTTTCGGCCTTCGTCATTCGGGATTCGGAATCAGTCCTCCGCTTTTGACTCACGATTGGTCAAATCCCGCAGCGCCTGGGCCACGTTCTTCCCCTCGTAAAGCATCGCGTAAACCTCGTCGATAATGGGGGTGGTCATGCGGAGTTTGCGAGCCAGTTGCCAGGCCGATTGAGCTGTCGGATAGCCCTCGGAAACGCTGACCGTGGTGGACAGAATGTCCGCGAGCCTGTCGCCGCGACCGAGGCGTTCGCCGAAACCGCGGTTGCGACTCAGCCGCGAAAAACACGTGACCGTCAAATCCCCGAGTCCGCTCAGGCCGGCGAACGTTTCCGCTTCGGCGCCGCACGCCACGCCAATCCGGCGAATCTCAACGATCGCGCGGGTGATCAGCGCCGCTTTCGAATTGTCCCCGAAGCCGAGTCCGTCTGAAACACCCGCCGAGATGGCGATGACGTTCTTCAACGCGCCTCCGAGTTCGACTCCGATCAGGTCAGTGCTTGTATAAACCCGGAAAGCCGGCCGATGAAATAACTCCTGCACTTTTGGCGCCGTCTGGATGTCCGCGCTGGCGGCCACGATCGCCGTCGGAATTCCCCGCGCCACTTCCAGCGCGAGCGTCGGACCCGAGAGCGCGGCGACGCGAGCGTGTGGCGCGTTTTCGCGCAGGATACCGCACATCGTCAGTCCGGTGTCATATTCGATGCCCTTCGTGACGCTGACGACGATGCCCGCGTAATTCGCCAGACAGCGTGTCACTTCACGAAACGCCCTGGACGGCACGGCCACCGCCACGCACTCGCTGTCGTGCACCGCCTTGGTCGGGTCGGTTTCCAGCCGCCAGTCGCGGGGCAACTCGATCCCCGGCAGGTAAGGTTCGTTGCGACCCGTGCGGCGAATCTGTTCAACGTGTTGGGGATTGTGCCCCCACAATATCACGCTGTGTTTGTTCTCCTGCAGGAGTTTTCCGAGGGCCGTCCCCCAGGCACCCGCGCCGAGCACACTGACTTTCATGAAGTGGATTGTTTCTTCGGCGAACCGATTCGGTTTTCGGTGCCCTTCAGCAATCGTTGAATGTTGGATTTGTGTTTGTAAATCGCGAGCACACTCATCGCGCCGGTGACAAGGGTCAGCGTCCAGTTCCTCGTTGTGAACCAGGTCGCAAACGGCAGCGTGAACGACGCGACCAGTGAGCCGACCGAAACGTACCGCGTCAGGGCGAAGAATAGGATCCAAAGACCCAGAATGATCAGCAACGCCTTCGGAACGATTGCCGCCAGCACTCCCGCCGACGTGGCGATGCCTTTGCCGCCTTTGAATCGCAACCAGCAGGTGTAGTTGTGGCCGAGCACCACGCTCAAACCCGCGATGAGACGCAAATAGACGCCGCTGTCGGCCGGCGCCGCGAAGATTCTGATCGCGAAATCGACGAGCCAGGCGCACGCCGCGAATCCTTTCAGACCGTCGAACACTAAAACGAAAACACCCGCCGGTTTTCCAAGGAAGCGAAAAACATTCGTCGCGCCGATGTTCCCGCTCCCGACGGTGCGAATGTCCACCCCCTTTGCCCTGGCCACGAGATAACCCGTGGGAATCGAGCCGACCAAATACGCTCCAATCATCACCGCGATGTAACTGACGACTTGCACGAACTGAATGTAGGTGCACTGACTTCCAGGTTCCAAGTGGAAAGTTGGATCAGATGTCAGTTGTCAGCGGTCATTTGTCGGTGGCAAACTTGAACTGTGGCATCCACGGACAACGGACGACGAACAACCCAGAACCTCCGAATCAAAGTCGCCGCGGTCGGCGTCGGTTCGATCGGAAAAGAACACGCGCGGATTTACGCGGACCTGGCGGCGAGAGGGCTGGTCGAGTTTGTCGGCGTTTACGACCTGGCCGCGGAATCCGCCCGCAAAATTGCCGGCAAACATCGCGTCCGTATGTTCGGCTCGATCGCCGAGGCCGCCGCGGCGAGCGATGCGCTGAGCATCGTGACTCCAACGACGACCCATTACGACATCGCCAAGCTCCTGCTCGAACAAGGCAAGCATGTGCTCGTCGAGAAGCCGATGACCGAGAGCGCGACGCAGGCGGCGGAACTGGTCCAGCTTTCCCGGCAACACCGCTGCGTACTGCAGGTCGGCCACGTCGAGCGGTTCAATCCGGTTTTCAAATACCTGGAATCCGTCGCCACCGAACCGCGTTTCATTGAAACGCACCGGCTCTCTCCCTACCCCGCGCGCAGCACGGACATCGGCGTGGTGCTCGATCTGATGATTCACGACCTCGACGTGGTGCTCGCCTTCGTGAAATCGCCGATCGTCAGCGTCGATGCCGTCGGCATTCCCGTACTCAGCAAATCCGAGGACATCGCCAACGCGCGGTTGCGCTTTGCCAACGGCTGCGTCGCCAACCTCACCGCCAGCCGCGTCAGCCCGGAAAAGATGCGCAAGATTCGCGTCTTCAGCGCCGGCCCGACGACCAGCTACATTTCGCTCGATTACCGGGCGCAGGAAGGTTTCATTTATCGCATTGCGCGCGAAGGCGAAGAAGCATCGTCCTTGTTCAGAAAACTGTTGAAGGCGAAAGACTCGACCATCGTGAGCGAGTTCGGCGGCAAGCGGATCGTGCGCGAGCCGGTGCCGTTGCAGAAGGAGGAGCCGCTCAAACTGGAGCTGCAACATTTCATCGAATCGGTGCGCGCGCACCGGACACCGCTCGTCAGCGGCGAATCGGCCAAGCGCGCCATGGATGTGGCGTTTGAAATCACACGACAAATAAACATCTCGAATGTCCCCGAACCCGCACAATAAAGCTGCACAAAAGCCTCGAATAGAACAATGGATCGCTGTTCGCACTCCATGCGGAACGTTACGTGGGCGCGACGCAATTTTTCTCGATCGCGTTCGCATCGACCGGGACCGGATCAAATTGGAAGGAGAGTTCAATGGACGTCTGTGCAGCATCCGCAAGAAGGACCGATCGATTGCTTATAGTTGCACGTTTGTCGGAGTCTTGGCAGTACGCATTTATGAATTGGAGAGCTGTCCACCATCTGTGTGGAAATTGCGAGGAGACTGGATGGCCGGCGATGGTTCGTCCTTCGATGAAGTCAAAAACTCTCGCTGGATTCGCACGTTGGGCAAATACAACCTTACGCCGAAGCATCGACACTACTGGTTTCAAACCTACGATTACGTGTATGAAATCGTTTGCGTAACATACGAGTTGACGCTCGGTAAAGCGAGGCGCTGGCCGTCGTGAACGCGGAATCTCCATCCTTGCTTTTCCTTGATTAACGCCTGGATGAAATCCCGTTCATTCATGCTCATCGCCGGCGAAGCCAGCGGGGACTTGCTGGCCGCCGAGCTGGTCAAAGCGTTGCAGCAGTCGCCGGAAGTGGAGGCGATGCCGTTTCCGCCGGAATTTTTCGGCGCGGGCGGACCGAACCTGGCCGAAGCAGGCGTGGAATTGGCGGTGGACCTGACGCAGCATTCAGTCATCGGGTTGTTCGACGCGCTGAAAAAGTATCGCGAGTTCAAACGCATCTTCGATCAACTCTTTCAAATCGCGCTCGAACGCGGGCCGGACGCGATCATCTGCGTCGATTTCTCCGGATTCAACCACCGCTTCGCGCACGCCGTTAAAAACCACGTCCGCGCGCGAGAGGGGACGTTCCTCAACTGGAATCCGAAGATCGTCCAATACGTCTCGCCACAGGTTTGGGCGTCACGGCCCGGCCGGGCTTACCAACTCGCCGAGGACGTCGATCTGTTGCTCAGCATTTTTCCGTTCGAGCAGGATTGGTACGCCGCGCGTGTGCAGAAATTGCGGGTGGAATTCGTCGGGCATCCCATGGTCGAGAGATTTACGAATTACGAATTACGAATTACGAGCGAACATCCGAATGACGAGCCCATCATAAATCGGCCATGGCAAATCCTTCTTCTTCCCGGCAGCCGGGTCACGGAATTGCGCCGGCACCTGCCATTGTTGACGGCGACAGCGCGAAAAATTCGCGAGACGAAACCCGAGACGCGCTTCAAAATGGTCTTGCCGGGCGAAGAATTGAAGCGTCTGGCGGACCAGCCGTCCACCCGCCTGTCGGATCTTCAAATTCAAATCGGCGGACTGGCCCAAGCCCTGGCCGAAACCGACCTTGCCATCACAAAATCAGGGACTGTGACTTTGGAATGCGCTTACTCCGGTGTTCCGGCGGTGGTCTTCTACAAAACATCCTGGCTCTCTTACCTTGCCGGCCGGATGGCTGTCAGCGTCGAACACCTCGCCATGCCCAACCTGCTCGCGGGCGAGGAAGTTTTTCCGGAGTTTATTCAACACGATGCAACAGCGGAAAACATTGCCCGCGCAGCCCTCGAGTTGTTGAACAACGCCGGACGGCGCAATGTCGTGAAAACGAAACTGGCCCGAATAATCAAATCGTTGGGCGGACCCGGCGCCAGCCGCCGGGCAGCAGCAGCGGTGCTGAGTCTCCTGGCGCAGGAACCTCTTCCGATTCGCGCCGTTTTGACGGCGTGAGATTTCGTTCGAATCCGTCGGCCGCGCTCGCCAAAGTCCACCAGACTCCGGGAACCTTCAGTCGGACCTGGTTACAGAGAACGTTTCACGCAAATCGGATTGGTTTTTTCGTGAATCGACGCCATATTTCCGGCGTCCATTACGAGCGCGCGTGAAGAAAAGCATCGTCCAAACCGTTTCTTTGGCGGCGGCAACTCTGCTGCTCCCAAACAACGCCGCCACCGCGTCTGCCGCCGGACCCGACCAGGCCGGCATCGAGTTTTTTGAGCAGAAAATCCGGCCCGTCCTCGTCGAGCACTGTTACAAGTGTCACTCGAAAGACTCGGAAAAAATCAAAGGCGGCCTGCGGCTCGACACGCGCGACGGGTTGCTCAAGGGCGGCGATACCGGCCCGGCGCTTATTGCCGGCGATGTGGAGAAAAGTCTTTTGATCAAGGCGGTCCGCTACACCGACGAGGACCTGCGGATGCCACCGCGCAAAAGCGGCGGAAAGCTTTCAGACGAACAGATTGCCGACCTCGAAGCCTGGATCAGGATGGGCGCGCCGGACCCGCGCGCGAGCGATGCCGTCATTCAGGAAGGGCCGCCTCTTTCCGACCCGGAGAAAGTCCGCAATCACTGGGCATTCAAACTGATCCGCTCGAATCCAAAGGAATGATCCCCTCGCGTCGGGCGGACAAGCGCGCGCTCATCCGCCGCGCGACCTACGACCTCACCGGTCTGCCGCCAACCCCGCAGGAAGTTGAAGATTTTCTGGCGGACAATTCACCCGATGCATTCGTGAAAGTCGTGGACCGGTTGCTCGGTTCCTCCCGTTACGGCGAGCGGTGGGGCCGACACTGGCTGGACGTCGCCCGTTACGCGGACACCAAGGGTTACGTATTCGAGGAGGAACGCCGGTATGCCTATGCCTACACCTATCGAGACTACGTGATTCGCGCGTTCAATGAGGACCTGCCCTTCAACCGCTTCATCATCGAGCAACTCGCCGCCGATCGGCTTGACCTTGGCGAAGACAAGCGCCCGCTCGCCGCGCTGGGATTCCTCACACTCGGACGTCGCTTTTTAAACAATCAACCGGACATCATTGATGACCGCATCGACGTGGTCTCGCGCGGATTGATGGGATTGACCGTCACCTGCGCGTGTTGCCACGACCACAAATACGACCCGATTCCGACCCGGGACTACTATTCGCTTTACGGCGTGTTCGCCTGCCGAAGGCCTACAGCGAATATGTGACCGAGCGGAAGAAGCGCGAAGAGGAGTTGAAACATTTTCGCGAAGCAAAGGAACACGAGGCGTTGTCACAACTGCGGCAGCGAGCAGGGGAATACCTGCTGTGCGCATTCGAAACACAGCGGCTGAGCGATAAATCCAAAGCCGAAGCGATCGCCCGCGAACGCAAGCTCGATCCGGGCGTTGTGCAGCACTGGGTCTCCAAACTGGACGAATGGAGCAAGCAGCATCATCCGGTCTTCGCGCCGTGGTTTGGCTTCGCTGCGCTGACGGAGAAAGATTTTCCGGAACATGCCAAAGTACTGACGACGAAATTCACCACCGACAAAAATGCGGCCCCCCCCGTCAATCCACGCGTCGCAGAAGCATTCTCCGGCGATCCGCCCGCTTCAATCAAGGACGTCGCCGAGCGCTACGGAAAGCTCTTCGCGGACGCGGACACCCGTTGGCAGCAACTGTTGGAAGCGCAAGAGAGAAAATCTGAAGGGAGCGACAAAGCGGTTGCGCCGCCCGCCTTGCCCGACGCGAATCAGGAAGCCTTGCGCCAGGTCCTCTACGCGGAAGACTCGCCCGCGAATCCGGGGCCCGGGGAACTCCATCGGCTGTTCGATGTGCCGACCGCCCAGAAGCTGCGGGCGCTGCGACGCAAGCTGGAGGAACTGGATGCCACGCACCCGGGCGCGCCACCCAGGGCGATGGTCCTTGAGGATAACTCCAGCCCTTACAACCCGCACGTTTTCGTGCGGGGCAATCCCAACAATCCCGGAGCTGAAGTGCCGCGGGAGTTTTTGGCGGTGGTCGCCGGCGCGAACCGGAAACCCTTCCAGCAAGGCAGCGGCCGGCTCGAACTCGCTCAGGCGATTTCCGGCCGTGACAACCCGCTCACCGCGCGCGTGCTGGTCAATCGCGTCTGGCTGCATCATTTTGGCTCCGGTTTGGTCCGCACACCGAGCGATTTCGGCCTCCGCTCCGACCCGCCGACGCACCCCGAATTGCTCGATTACCTGGCCTCCTACTTCATGAACCAGGGTTGGTCGCTCAAAAAACTCCACCGCCTCATCCTGCTTTCGAACACTTACCAACAGAGCAGCGACGGCGAACCCGGTGGCGCGCAAATCGATCCCGAGAACCGGTTGCTCTGGAAAATGAATCGTCAGCGGCTCGACTTCGAAGAAATGCGCGATTCACTCCTCGCGGTCTCGGGCAAGCTGGATCTCGCCGAAGGCGGCCACGCGGTGGACATCATCGGCGAGCCGCCGTCCCCGCGGCGAACGATCTATGGATTTGTCGAGCGGCAAAATCTTCCGAACATGTTTCGCGCATTCGATTTTGCCAGTCCGGACACGACCAGTCCGCAACGCTTCGCCACGACCGTTCCGCAACAGGCTTTGTTTTTGATGAACAGCCCGTTTGTTATCGAGCAAGCGCGGAATCTGGCCCGGCGTCCGGACATCCAGGCATGCTCAAATCCCGACGAACGCATTCGACGCCTCTACAAAGCGACTTACCAGCGCGAACCGGACCGCATGGAACTCAACCTCTCGCTTCGCTTTGTGGAAACCGAGGCGCGCCAGATCGCAGAACCGTCAGGCGCGCCGGCCTGGCAATACGGATACGGCGATTTCGATGAAACGGCCAAACGCGTGAAGGAGTTTCATCCGTTGCCTCACTTCACCGGCTCGACCTGGCAGGGCGGAGAGAAGCTGCCGGACGAAAAAACAGGCTGGGTTCTGCTCAACGCGACCGGAGGGCATCCGGGCAACGACCGGCAACATGCCGCCATACGTCGTTGGACCGCGCCGCGGGACGGCACCATCACCGTCAACGCGGCCTTGAAGCACGAGTCTGAAAATGGCGATGGCGTGCATGGACGGATTGTTTCCAGCCGGCTGGGGGTGGTCGGTGAATGGACAGTCCATCACGACAAACAACAAACAACCGTTGAACAGCTTGAGGTCAAACAAGCCGACACGATTGACTTTGTCGTCGATTGCCGAGGCGGCCCCGACTCCGACTCCTATTCATGGGCGCCGACCATCAAATGGAGTGCGTCTGACCCGGGCGGCACCGCGGCGCTGACGAACAGCTGGGACGCCAAAGAGGATTTCGGCGGGCCGAAGTCGTTGCCGAAGCCGCTGGACGCGTGGGAGAGGTTCGCGCAGGTACTGCTGCTCTCGAACGAGGCGATGTTTGTGGATTGACTCCAATTCCCGGCGAGCCTCTTTCATGGGTAGTCTCCAATGTTCCAAGGATCGGGAACGCCTTGGCCATGAATGGTGGGGCGAGACTCCGTCGAGCCCTGATCTCCAAATGGACGGTGAAATTAGGGCTCGACGGAGTCTCGCCCCACCTGGTTCATGGGAAAGGAGCGGAGCTATGAACCCGTAGCAGCCGACGTAAGGAGGCTCATTACTCAAAATCCGAAATCCGAAATCCGAAATCCGAAATCGATGAGAGCCTCCTTACGTCGGCTGCTACGAAGTTTAAGTTTCGTGGCCACTGCGGATGGGGACTGTGCGCGATCCGGTTCATGGGAAGCTCCCACGATTTCCCAATCGCGCATCGAGGCCAGGAACCGGCGACGACAGGCTTTTGTTGCATATGCAACAAAAGTTTGCACAGGTGGAGACGACGGTTCACGGGTGGCATCGACCTCCAATTCTGGACGTGAGTTGGGGCCAAGAACCGGGCCGCCAGCTGCAAAGTGGGACAGGCTTCCAGCCTGTCAGGCCCCGAACAGGCAAGATGCCAGTGCCACTCTCTGAGGTTCACGGGTAGCCCCCCAAACTGTGCCATTGCTCTTCGCCGCTGATTCTTGCTTCCGGCCTGCTCCTTCGCTTAACCTGCCGGCCGCGTGAAAAAGACTGGCCGCCCTGAAATCCCGCGCAAGGCGATTTATCGCCTGTCGGTTTACCTCCGTTGCCTGCATCGGCTCAAGGCCAATGCCATCCGCACCGTCTCCAGCGACGCCTTGGCTGCCGCCGCGGGCGTGAAACCAACGCAACTCCGCAAAGACCTCACCTATTTCGGCCAGTTCGGCACGCGCGGTCTGGGCTACGACGTCGAGCAACTCGCCCGAATGATCACCGACCTTCTCGGAACCAACAGTCTGCAACCGGTGATTCTGGCCGGGGTCGGCAATCTCGGCCTGGCGCTGCTCTCCTATCGCGGCTTCGAACAGGAAGGGTTTGAAATCGTCGCTGCGTTCGACGTTGATCCGGATCGAAGACGGGAAAAACCGGTCGCTCAACCCATCCACGGTATGGACAGACTCGCAGGGTTTGTTCGTGAGCGCGGCGTGCGAATGGCCATCCTCACCGTCCCGGCGGTGGTCGCGCAGGAAGTCGCCAACCAGCTCGTCGAGGCCGGCATCACCGGCATTTTGAATTTCTCGCCGATTGTTTTGCAGGTGCCCGAGGAAGTCATGGTCAACAACGTCAACCTCGCCATCGAACTCGAGAACCTCAGCTATTTCATCCAGGACTGACAACCACCCGTTGTTACCGTAGGACACGATAAAACCTGCTGCCGGTGGCCGGCTCGGTGAATGCTCCGTCCGATTCCAGATCGGCCCAGGTGATCTGGGGATCCAGGCTGGTCTTGGATTGGAGCATCCCGCCGTTGGCCCACAGAATCGTGATCATCCCGTTGCTGATCGTCGCGCTGGTGATCCGCGGTGGCGCCGCCGGCGCGGGAACCACGAAAAGGAAGTTCTCTTGCACGTCAAT
>QHPW01000464.1 GCA_003219675.1 Verrucomicrobiota bacterium | reverse complement strand
CCATCTCGTTGTCGTCAATCGGCGTGATTGTCACCGTGGCTGAACCGGAGCCGGCGCCAATCGTCACCGAGGTTTCCACTTGCTGGTAGTCGATTCCGTTCTGCGCCGTGCCGCCCAGCGAATAATTCACCGTCAGGGCAGATGAGGTGTCACCCGCGCGGGTGATGGTGAAGCTGCCGGAATCGGGCCCCTGTTCGGAAGCGTTGGCGTCGGTGGCGGCCACGACCACGGTGGGTTTCTCCGGTGGCGGGGGCGGCGGCGATCCGCCGAGAGCCTTTTGCAAATCGAGGCGGCCGCCGCTCACACATTTGCCCGCCAGGCTCGGCAACGGATCGACGTTCGACAGGATCCGGTTGATGATCTGTTGGTAGCTTTCGCCGGGATAATGCGCCATCAACAGCGCGCAGGTCCCGGTGACGTGCGGCGCGGCCATGGAAGTGCCATCAAAGTATTTGTAATCGTTGTCCGCACCGTTCCAACACGAGAAAATCGCCGCCCCCGGCGCGCCGAGATCCACGGTTGTCGATCCGTAATTGGAAAAGTTGGCGAGCTCATCCGTGCGCGTGGTGGCGGCGACGGAAATGATGTTGTCCAGATCGTAGCTGGCCGGATAAATCGGATCCACGCCATTGTCTTCCGCCGAGTTGCCGGCGGCCGCGACGAAAATGATGCCGGCCTGGCGCAAGCTGTCGATGGCGTCGCGCAACGCGGAGGAACTAAAACTGGTGCTGCCCCAACTGGCGTTGACCACCCTGGCGCCCTGGCTGCGCGCGTAGTCGATGCACTTGATCGCGTCCGAGATGAAGCCGATTCCCGACGCATCCAAAAACTTGCATGCCATGATCTGCACCTTCCAGGCAACGCCCACCACGCCCACGGCGTTGTTTCCGACACCGCCGATGGTGCCGCTCACGTGCGTGCCGTGGCCGTGGTCGTCGTTGGGATCGCCGGTGTTGTTGATGGCGTTGATGCCATGCACGTCATCCACGTAACCGTCGCCATCATCGTCAACGCCATTGCCGCCGGTTTCACCGGGATTGACCCACATATTGTCGGCCAAGTCCTCGTGTGTGTACCGCACGCCGGTGTCGATGACCGCGACGATAATGTTGCTTGCCGTGTTCTGCACGTCCCAGGCGTCCTGCGCGTGAATGTCCGCTCCGGGCGTCCCGCCGTAAATGCCGGTATTGTGCAACCCCCAGAGCGAATTGTCCTGATAACGAAAATCGTTCGGTGCCAGCAGGCCCTGCACCTGGAAATCCCGCTCGGCGTATTGGACCAGTCCGCTCTGGCGGAACAGAGCAAGAATGTTATCCACGATCGCACCGGCCGGCAACTGGACGATCTCCAGGTTTCCGATGGCCGGAAAGGTTTGCAGAACTCTTGTTCCCAGCAGCACATGCAAGACGGATAAATCCACGCCTGCCAGCGGTCTGACGAGGATTCGGTCATTTCGGTAATCGGCCTCTCCCAGAACAATGGGACCGCCAGCCATCGGTTTCGCCCGATAAAAACGTTGAGGAAGGGTGCCGGATGTTGTGTCGGTAAAATCATAGAAGCCGAACGTGGAGACGGCATTGGTGAAGACAGGCATCCAATCCACCAGGTTCGGGCTGGCTTCAACCACGTACCTTTCCCCCGGCGCGCCCGAGACGCGTAAATGGAACTGCGAGGAATCCAACACCGGATCGCCAGGGGTGTCATAACTGATCATGGATACCGGCGCCGGCCTCTGCCCGGTCGCGGTCGTGCCGCCCAGTGGAAGCGGAAGCGGAAGCGGGGAGGGCACAGGGCTGGTGGCATGGATCGTCTGGCTTTTGGCACTGGTGGCGCCATTGCCGCCGGCGACGGTCAGCACAACCGTGAAATCGCCTGCGTTGTTGTAGGTGTGGGACGTGTTCTGCGCGCTGCTGTGCGCCGAGCCGTCGCCGAAATCCCAATCCCAGGCGATGGGGTTGCCGATGGATTTGTCACTGAACACCACCGTCAACGGGGCCTGCCCGGACGTCGGATCAGCCGTGAAATCCGCGGTCAGAGCCGGTGGCGGCGCGCTCCCGCCGAGCGCCTTTTGCAAATTAAGCCGGCCGCCAGTGACCGTTCTGCCAGCCAACGCGGGCAAAGGATCGATGTTCGAAAGCACTCGATTCTTGACCTGCAAATACGTGTCATTCGGATAGTGCGCCCATAGCAGCGCGCAGACGCCCACGACATGCGGCGCCGCCATCGAAGTGCCGTCCAGATAACGATAGTCGCTGTCCGAGCCGTTCCAGCACGAGAAAATCGCCGCCCCGGGCGCGCCGAGGTCCACCGTCCGGGCGCCGTAGTTTGAGAACCAGGCCCGATTGTCCGTGCGGTCCGTGGCCGCCACGGCGATGATGTTGTCGAGGTCGTAACTGGCGGGATAGAGCGGGTTGACGTCGTTGTCGTTATTATCGTTGCCGGTCGCGGCGACGAAAAGAATCCCCGCGCTTCGTGCGCTGGAGATGGCGTCATACAAGGCGGTCGAATTGAAAGTGTAACCGCCCCAACTGGCGTTGATGATTTTCGCCCCTTTCTTGCGCGCGTAGTCAATGCAGGTTATGGCGTCGGAAATGGAGCCCTGGCCCGTTGCATCCAGAAATTTGCAGGCCATGATTTGCACACGCCATGCGACGCCAACAATGCCGACGCTGTTGTTGCCCAGACCGCCCAGTGTGCCGCTGACGTGCGTGCCGTGGCCGTAATCATCCCAAGGGACACCCGTGCCGAGAATGGCGTTGATGCCGTGAACATCGTCAACGTATCCGTCGCCATCGTCATCGATCCCATTGATGCTTTTATCGACTCCTAACAGACCCGGACCGGATTCTCCGGGGTTCACCCACATGTTGGCCGCCAGATCTTCGTGAGTGTAGCGGACCCCGGTGTCGATCACCGCCACGACAATATTCGGGGCCGTGTTCTGCGCGTCCCAACCCTCGGGGGCGTTGATATCGGCGCCGGCCACGCCGCCGTAGATTCCCGTATTGTGCAGTCCCCATAGCGAACCGTCCCCATACCGAAAATCATTCGGTTCAAGCGACGCCCGCACCAGGTAATCCGACTCTGCATATTGCACCAGGCCGCTTTGCTGATAAGCGCCGAGCACCGACGCGAGGGACGCGCCGGGCGGCAACTGGACGATCTGCAGATTGCCGATGCCTGGAAACGAACGGAGCACCGTCACGCCCAACCCCGCGTGCAACACCGTCAAGTCAGTCCCCGGCCTCGGCTTCACCAGCACACGATCCTGCCGAAAGCCGGCGGGCGTCGGGGGACTGGCCTGAGCTGGAGTCAGCGGCTGGACCGCGATCAGAACCGACAACCAGCCCATCCAAAACAGCTTTCTTACAAGCCGTGATTTTCCATCCCCGGTATTGCCGGTTCCGTTGCTTGATGCGTGACGTGTCTTCATAACCATCCTTTTTTTATTCTACTTACTACTTACTGCTTACAGTTCATTTATCCCGGGGTTTCGTCAGCCCGCCCAAACTCTGCGGCGCATCCGCCCAAGAGCGCCTCGGTCATTTCCATTGTCGTCATTTCTCATTCATGCCTTCTGACTTCCATCTGCCCACGGACAGATATATCACGGTGGCAACTCCTCGAAAGATGGGTGTACACCTGAAAGGGCGTTGGGGGAACACCCTACTGCTTTTCAAAAAATCTTTGCGGCTCAGTGGAGGTGACAACCAGAGCATGTCCGTGATCGGTCGCCCTGGTCTGTCCGGCAATTATTGCCTGCCTACAGAGGTAATGGCAGTGGCAGACTTGCGCGGATCGTCAGGCTCTTGCGGCTGGTCACTCCACCGCTGCCGGTTACCCTCAGCGTCACCGTGTAATTCACCG
>QHPW01000126.1 GCA_003219675.1 Verrucomicrobiota bacterium | reverse complement strand
TCATACACCGTGTCCGGTTGCGGAACAATGCACAGCGACAGGTAATCATAAATCGCCTGCCCGCGGATTTTCCAGGCTTCCCCCGCCGCGGCAGCCAACGACTTGAGCGCCTTTAATTCGGAAGCGAAAAGGAATCCCCCGTCCTTTGTGCGCGTGTAATAAATCGGTTTCTTGCCGAAACGATCGCGTGCAAGGAAGAGCTTCCGCTTGCGGAGATCCCAGATGGCGAAGGCAAACATGCCCCGTAGCTCGTTCAGCATTTGTTCGCCGCGTTCCTCGTAAAGATGGACCAGCACTTCGGTATCGGATGCGGTTCGGAACACGTGACCGCAGGCCTTCAGTTCGGACATCTTCTCGACGTAATTATAAATCTCACCGTTCAGCACCACGGCAAGCGAACCGTCTTCGTTGAACATCGGTTGATGGCCGCCGTTGAGGTCGATGATCGAAAGACGTCGTATCCCCAGAAACACGAGGCCACTTTCGTGGATACCGGCGTCATCCGGACCGCGGTGACGCAACCGGCACAAGGCCTCCTCGATTGCCTCACGCGGCAATTTACTCTGGGTCCAGCCTCCAAGAATGCCACACATGTTTCTCCCCCAAGGCCGCGGATTCAGCAGCCTGCGACCTCACGATAGAGGGTTGCATATCGCTTTTGGATGACGGACAGATCAAAATTCTCCTCGATGCGGCGGCGCGCCCTCTCGCCGAGCCGGCTCCTGCCCTCCGCGCCGAGTTCGATCATCCAGTTGAGCGCTTCCGCCAGGCGCTCCGGCTGTTTTGGCGGGACCACCTTGCCTGTGTCGCCGACAATGAAGGCGGAGTCGCCGACATCAGTCACGACGCACGGGACTCCGCAAGCCATCGCCTCGCCAACAACGTTTGGAAAACCTTCGCCGTAAGACGAAGAGGCGAGGATATCGAGCGCCGCCATGACGCGGGGAATGTCCTCGCGACGACCCAACAAGCGAAAGCGATCCGTCAGGCCGGACTCGTGTAACCATACGCCCAGCGGTCGGTTCTCCCGCGTGATGCCGTCGCCGCAGAGGACGAAATAGACCTTCAAGTTCTTATCTGCGACCCAGCGCGCTGCGCGGATTAAATTCAGGTGGTCCTTCTGAGGATCAAATCGCGCGACCAAGCCGATTAGAAGCGCATCTTGAGGCAGATTCAGCTCCGTTCTCAAGGAGATGCGCGCCTCCGGCATTGGCGTGAACGCCTCCAGGTCGAAACCATTCGGAATGAGAACCATCTTGGCGGGGCAGTAACCCATCCCCTGGTGAAATCGCTGGGATTGTTCGGAGCAGCAGACAATTCTGCTTGGTACGAGCTTCGACAGGCGCGCGCACGCTTTGGCTGTCCAAATGGTGCTCCGCGGGTTGCTTCGCGGTTCAAGTACTCCGTTTCGGATTCCCCAGACCACGGGAGTGCGGCTGCCGAACTTCGAAGCGAGTCCTCCCACCAGGTCGGCATGATACATCCAGGTCTGGATGACATTCGGGGAGCTTTGGCGGAGCCATTTCGATAGCCGGATCAAACCTGAGATGCTCGGACGCCCGCGCGGCATTTCCAACGCTCTGACGGGTATATTCAGTTTCAGGATCCGGTCACCGATGGCGCCGATATCCGTCAGCGAGATGACTTCGGTCTGGCCACTGTTACGGTCCCAAACCGAAAGAAGTTTTAACAACATCATCTCTGCGCCGCCGGTGTTCAGGCCTGAGATAACGTGAAGGAGCTTGAGCACATCAGGAGCGCACGGGGTTTGGACAGCCTGCCTCGATGCCGCAGACGTTTAAGTATCGCCGCAGCACTGTTTCAAAATCGGTCAGCGCCGCGAGCTTTTCCCGAGCGCGCTGCCAGCGCGACAGGTCGAGGTTGAGCACAGCGCGGAGTCGATCGGCGAACAGTTGTTCGAATCGCTCGTCTGGCACCAGACAATCTTCCAGGCCGGCGGCCTGGATCAGCTCGATGGTTCCTCCGTGGCCGGCGGCGCACACCACCGGGCATTGATGCAGGATTGCCTCTATCAACGAATTGGGTTGCCCCTCGTAATGGGAAGAGAGTGCAAAGACGTCGGCCCGTTTGTACCAGGAAGTGACTTCCGACACGAAACCTGGCAGCGAAACGGATTCTTTGAGACCCAGTTCCACAATCAATCGGTACAATCGCTCGCGCTCCGGGCCTTCGCCGAGGATGACGAGCCGCGCCGACGGCATCGCCGACCGAAAACGCTGGAAACCGCGAATCAAACGGTCAAACCCTTTTTCCGGTGAGAGGCGGCCAATGCCCAGGACCAGCGGCGACTCGTTGGATGCACGCTCCGGATGGCGGGCCGGCGAGGCGGCCGCCCGGCACGGGTTGGGAATCACGACCATTTTATCTGCTGGCACTCCGAGTTGGCTCAACTCTTCACGGGCGGCATTGCTTTGCGCAATCACTTTGTCCGCCTTGCTGATTCCCCACGGATACCCCCAGCGCTGCAGCGGTTTGAGGTACCATTTGGGCGAACTCCCTTCGCGATAAATGACGGGTGCCTTGTGCAGTCTGAGTCGCCTGGCAAGCAGCAGAGTTCGGAGATGCCTGCTCACACGCCCCAAAGCGTTAAGCCCACGTGAAGCCTTGAAGTCCACGACCCGGACGCGCGAATCGAGCTGCGCGAGATACGCGCCGAATGCATTTACCAATAACAACTCGACCTTAACGCCTTGAGTAATGAACCCGTTGCAAAGATCGGCACAAACCCTTTCCGAGCCCCCAACGGTCAACGACGCGATGTACATGCGGATCACGGGCGATCCGAGAGGAGGGTGCTCTTCCACGTGCGATAACTGATGGGAATCGTGGAAGTGGGAGTCCGGCCTTCCACGGAATCTTACAGGACATCAGGAGTTTCTTTGTTCCTTTTGGATCCTGCTCACCGGGATAAAGGGTGGGGCAAGACTCCGTCGAGCCCTAACCTCCAATAGATAGAAATCAGGGCTCGACGGAGTCTCGCCCCACCCGGCTCAGGAAGAGCGAAAAACGCGGGTGCAGCAGACCGGCTTACTCCGCGGCAAGTGGCGCGTCAATGTTCCCGGCGACGATGTTGTTAGTGCCCGATCCGAAATTGGCGAAAGCGGTTGCTCCAGCTTTGGCTCCACGAGCGCTGTTTCGAGTAATGATGTTGTGATCGTGGTTGCCTTCACCAAAGGCTAATGTTCCGATAGCGTATTTATTGTCGCGATCATCGATGCAAGTATTGCCGCTGAAACTGTTGCCGGTCGAACCAATGCCATTATAGTCGATAACTGAGAGGGCGATTGCCTCCTGGCCAAGGCCAGGATTAACGAAGACATTGTTGTTTACCAGGCAATCCTTCCAGGCGAACAACCATATTTGGTGGCCATAAAATTTGTTGCCATTGAAGGAGCCCCCGACATTGCCGTACAAGTTCGATCCCGAGCCGCCCGAGATCACATTGTTGTCGATGCTTACGTAGGCGGCGCCACTGTAGCCATAACCATAGTTGGCTGGGTTCAACATCACGGCGTTATCGAAATCTGAAATCCGATTGCCCAGCACGGAGACTCGGAGCGCGTCGTGAATCAACACACCCTTGGAATCCTTTCCAAAACCAACCAAAGAGTTTCCTTGAATCAAAATGTCGGTCGGTTTGTTCGTTGTGTCCCCTCCTATTCTAAATCCGATCGAAACGTTCCTTGCCACATTGCCTACGAAACTGATGCGCCGCGTTTGTGTTTTAGCAGAATTCGAGTTGTTACTGTCGCTCGATTGAACCTCGTATCCATTGAAGAAGTTGTTGGTCCCCTCGCCTTCCGCCACGTTGCCGGTGAATGTGCAGTCAGTCGCGCCGTTCCAGGCATAATAACCGGCGATTCCCTTCGTTCCCGTAACCGTGTTCCCGACCACCGAGCAACTGACCGCGCCACTGCATTCAATTCCGACATCGACGACCCCGGTGACATGACAGTCGCTGACAGTTACACGCTGAGTCGGCTTTCCTTCACTCCCCCAAACGTCACCCCATCGTACCAACCAGATACCGTAACCTTGCGGATCGAGTATTCTTACGTTGTGAATCGTGCTGTCGGTAACACCAAAGAAACCGATTCCATCGACGCCCTGTTTGGCGCAGTTGATGGCCAGGTTCTGAATGGTGATGTTATTGTTTCCCGGACTCGGATCGCTCGAACTCCACATCCAGCCCTTGTTGGAGATTGCCACGAAGGCTTTTGATAGAATTACCGTCGATGATCCAGCACCCTCGACCAGGGTGTTGCTTCCAATTCTCAGCCCATTAGTCGTGTCGCCGATCACAAGATAAAACCCCTTCGGCAAAAAGACTTTCCCGCCGCCCTGACGATCCACGTAATCCAGCGCGGCTTGAATTCGAGAAGAATCGTTGGCTCTGCCGTCTCCAACCGCGCCAAACCACTTCACATTGACTTCTCCCTGACAATTCCTTTTCCAGCGCCCGCTCGGCGGGTTGGAGGAAGGGACAATGGTGACGCCCCCGTCGTCGATGTCGGTTGAAGCAGGGTCCCAATAAAACTGTCCGCCGCCGCCATCTCCGGCGGTGGAATATCCTCTCACAGTCACATCAGCGTTGCCGCTGACGGCGCTCAATGCGCGCAGGTCGGTCGCGCTGTTGACCGTCACGAGATTGTTCGCTGCGGATACGATCGTCCGCA
Organism: Verrucomicrobiota bacterium; assembly: GCA_003219675.1. Lineage (GTDB taxonomy): Bacteria > Verrucomicrobiota > Verrucomicrobiia > Limisphaerales > AV2 > AV2. Next base: position 1,825 of record QHPW01000126.1, on the reverse strand, counting down.
TGCGATAGAAACGGAACGGATAATTCGTGGATTGAGTGTCGATGAAAAGACCCGAGCCACTGTCTGGAAAGAGCATGGTGACATCGCTCCAATCCACAAGATTGGTAGACGCTTCGATTACGACCGCGCCCGCCGTGGGAGCGACCGTGACCGCCATCGGAGTGGACGGGGCGACAGTCACGGAGGTGGTGGAACCGTCCTGCGCTCGCGCCAGGCTCAGACTGCTCGCGCTCGCGAGTGACAGACACACCGCTTGATAAAACCATTTATTCATCTCTAAATTTTCGCAGCTATCGGGACTCTCAGGGCGTGGCTCAACGACGCCAACGCCCAACCATCGCGACACTGCGACACGCAGGTATGGTGCCGGTTCAGGTATCGGGAAACAGTTGCGGCGCGTCCCTTTAGCTCCTTCCGTACCTGCGTAATGAATAATCAGTAACTCTTTGATTTCCAGAGACATACTTGAGCATCCTCCGGCTCAGCTATTATACTGAAACGATTCTGCATTGCATATGCAGTTCGAAATGTGTTCAGGTGAGTAACGCGCGAATAATGGGTGAATAAATCGCAATCAACGGCGCCGTTGGCAGTGCTCGTGGCGGGCGCGCTCCCCCGCCTTACTGATTCACCGTCCGTTGCCCTTCCAGCCAGGCCTGAAACATCAGTACGTTCCAGAGGTAAGATTGCCAGTTGCGTGTGCCGGAAAGATGTTCCTCCCATTTCTGCCGAATCGGCGCGGGAGTGAAGAACCCTTCTTCGTTGAGCCGCCTGGGATCGAGCAATTGTTCGGCCCACTCGCGCAACGGTCCGCGCAGCCAGGCATTTATGGGCACCCCGAAACCCATTTTGGGCCGTTCGATCAACTTTCGCGGGACGTGCTTGTAGAGCACCTGCCGCAACACCCATTTGCTTTGGCCGTTCTTGATCTTCATCGAAAGCGGCACCTGCCAGGCGAATTCCACCACCCGATGGTCCAGCAGCGGGACGCGCGATTCCAAACTCACCGCCATGCTCGCGCGGTCCACTTTCACAAGGATGTCGTCGGGCAGATACGTGATCGTGTCCAGGTACATCATTCGTTGGATAAAATCAGGCAAGGCCGCGCACTGAGACGAAGTGTTCAACGCCGTGGCCGGTTCTTTGGCGCCGATGACGATTTGTTCCGGCTCTTTCCAATGCGATACCAGGGCGCGATAAACCAGTTCCGGCGTGTCCAGCGTCAATATGTCCGCAAGTTTGTGCAGCCGGTCGCCAACGCGTCCTGCCCATAGCGATTCCGGGGACACCTTCGCCAGCCATCCCAACCCGCTGTCCCACGTCTCCGCCTCCACGGAACGCAGGAACCAAGCGAGCGCGCTGCGCCCGACGCGTGGCGCGCGCCCGATCCGGGTCCAGATTTTCTGCGCCAGCGGATAGCGCGGATAACCGGCGAACAATTCGTCACCGGCATCGCCCGACAAACTGACCGTCATGTGTCGTCGGGTCATTTGAGCAACAAGAACCGTGGGGATCTGAGACGAATCGGAAAAAGGCTCGTCGTAAATTGTCGGCAGGCGCGGGATCACGGCCATCGCTTCCTCCGGCGTGACGTAGAGTTCCGTGTGCTCGGTGCCGAGGTGCCGGGCAACGTCCTTTGCAAACTCGGCTTCGTTGTATCCGGCCTCGTGAAAACCGATGGTGAAGGTTTTGATCGGACGGCTGCTCTGCGCCTGCATCAACGCGACGATGGTCGAGGAATCGACCCCGCCGGAGAGAAACGCGCCCAGCGGAACGTCCGCAACCATTTGTTGCGCGACAGCGCGCTTCAGCAACTTCTCAAGCG
>QHPW01000125.1 GCA_003219675.1 Verrucomicrobiota bacterium | reverse complement strand
ATGGTCCAAATGCGCGATTCGAGGACCGTGGAGGCTTCCCATGAACCGTCCCTTCATCCTCGTCCTCGTTCTCATCCTCGTCCTCGACAGGACGACTCGTTTTCATGGCCCCAACTCACGTCCAATCTTTGGAGGTGCTCGCTCTCCATGAACCGTATCCCCTCATCCTTCGAATCACTACACAGTCGGATCTCCTGACCCAACGACCGGCGCTGGAGGTGTCCCGGGATTTTTCTGAGTCACGCCCTGACAATCCGCTGGTCAAACAAAGCGTTTCGCCCTACGTTTCACCGCACAAACGATTTCCAATGATCACGAACGCGATCCATCCTGAATCGGCCGTGAAGCAACGTTACGCGGCCGCCGCCAGGACCCGCGAACCGGCTTTGTGTTGCGCCGTCGAGTACGACCGGCGGTTTCTTGAGGTCATCCCGAAAGAAGTCATTGAAAAGGACTATGGCTGCGGCGATCCCAGCCGTTACCTCAAGCCCGGCGAGACCGTGCTCGATCTGGGAAGCGGCTCGGGAAAGATCTGCTTCATCGCCGCGCAAATTGTCGGACCGCAAGGCAAGGTCATCGGCGTTGAGATGACGGATGAGATGCTGGAGGTGGCGCGGCGCAACGCGCCCATGGTCGCCCGGCAACTGGGCTTTGCCAACGTGGAGTTCCGCAAGGGCCGCATCCAGGACCTTGAACTCGACCTGGAACGATTGGATGAACGACTGAAAAGCCGCCCGATCTCGGACGCCGCTTCCTTTCTTGCGGCCGACGGACTGGCGCAGGATTTGCGTGAGCGGGAACCGCTCGTGGCGAGCGATTCGATCGATGTCGTCGTTTCCAACTGCGTACTGAATCTGGTCGAGCCGAGGTCGAAGCGGCGGCTCTTTGAAGAGGTTTTTCGCGTGTTGAAGAAAAGCGGGCGCGCAGTCGTTTCCGACATTGTTTCAGACCAACCCGCGCCGCAGCATTTGCAGCGCGACCCGCAGCTTTGGAGCGGTTGCATTTCCGGCGCGCTCACAGAGCAAGGATTCCTGCAAGCCTTCGCGGAGTCGGGCTTTCACGGAATGCAAATCCTGCAACGCGACGAAAGTCCGTGGCGAACGATTGAGGGGATTGAATTTCGCTCTGTGACCATCGCCGCCTACAAAGGCAAACCAGGCCCGGACGACCATGCCACCGCACAAGCCAGCCCATGTCGCGACGGCGGCGCCTGTTGCTGAACAGCGCAGGACTCCGCCAACGCCCGGATCGAGAGGGAAACCGGTTGCGACACTGATCATCGCACTGCTTCCTGTCATTGGAGTGTGGTCACTCAACCTTCAAAATCCATTGCGGAGCCTGTTGCGCCGGGTGGACGACTGGGAACTGGGCGCCGATGGCCTTCATCCTGATCGCGCATCGCCCGCAAGGCTCTCGCAAAACGAATCAGCGCATAACCGCGGCGCAGTAGAACCGCAACGAAATTCGCGGGGCGAGAGCCGATGCCTGGAATCGCACCCGGTTGCGCGCGGCGCTAAGTGGTCTATTTCATAAATACGCACACGTTCGCGGCAATGGATTTTGGGCGGAGGCCAGGCGCGAGCGACGAGCATATCCCGCAGTGGATCTGTAAGGAGCAAGCAACAACGCCTCCGGCCAAAAGACATGCCGCCCTGCGGGTTGCGCCCAATTTGGCCCGTGGCTTCGTTGCTCGGTCGGTCGAGTATCGCTGCGGATACACTCCCTCCCTCGCGCCTCGCCACGGGCCAAATTGGGCGCAACGAACGTATGCGTATTTATGAAATAGACCACTAAGGCGTCAGGTGGAATGGTTGTCCCGGACGCGATAAAAGACTGGTCTTCGCTTTCTCGAATCCTATAAAACGGACCTGCTTGTTTTGGCAATCTGCCTGGCCAAGCGTGGTTTTGGCCTCCGCTTTTTGCGTCGTTGCTGAAAACCGCCTCTCTGAAGCCCTTGGCTCAAGATTTGCTAAAATCGACGAATGATTCGCCCTGTGGGGTCGCGACAAATGAATGTCAGCAGGGTCGCCGCCCGGTTCAACCACCTGTTTGTTCAAAAACACATGAAGCACTTTCCGACCAGGCTGGTGTTTGTCGTCTCATTTGCGTTGTTGTGGTCCGTTGGAGCCTGTTGGGTCTCCGCGCAAACCAGCGGCGTGCTGCGTGAAGTTTACACCGGCATCGCGGGCACGGCCGTTTCCGATCTGACCAACAACGCGAATTTTCCCAACAACCCATCCACGGTCGAGGTCCTGACGACCTTTGAAGCGCCGACTGATGTGGATGAAAATTACGGCCAGCGGCTCAGCGCCTACCTCTTTCCGCCGGCCACCGGCAATTACCTCTTCTGGATCGCCAGCGATGACAACTCGACGTTGTTTCTGAGCACGGATGATACTCCAGCCAACAAAAGAGTCGTGGCTTCTGTTCCCGGATGGACCAGCTCGAGGGAATGGGGAAAATACGCCGAGCAACAATCCGCGGCAATCAGTCTGATCGGCGGTCAGCGTTATTACATCGAGGCCTTGATGAAGGAAGGGGGCGGCGGCGACAATCTCGCCGTCCGGTGGCAGTTGCCAAATGCGACAATCGAGGAGCCGGTTCCCAACGGCCGTTTGCAGGTCTTCGGGCTCGGACCGCCGCAAATCACGCAACAGCCGACGAACATCACCGTTGTCGAAGGCGGAAGTGCGACGTTCACGGTTCAATTGGCGCGAGCTTTCGGCGCGTCATTTCAGTGGTTGCGTGGGGGCGTCAACATTCCCGGCGCCACTAATTCCTCCTACACGCTTTCGCCCGTTGCCGTCTCCGATAATGGAGCCCAGTTCCGCTGCTACATCAGCAATGCTCAGGGAAACACCAATAGCAGCACCGCGCTGCTGACCGTGCAGGCGGATACAACGCCGCCAACCCTCACTTCCGTCGCCAACCTTGGTGACAACACCATCGTGACCGTCCTTTTCTCCGAGCCGGTCGAAGCGGCCAGCGGCACAAACCGCCTGAATTACAGCATCAACAACGGCATCAGCGTCAATGCCGCTTCATTCGGCGCAGACAACCGCTCCGTAGTGCTGAAGACTTCGCCCATGAATCCGGGAGTGACCTACACTTTGACCGTCAACAATGTTCGAGACCGCGCGGCAACGCCCAACACAGTTGCTCTGAATACGCAGCGCACCTTCACCATTGACTTCGCGCCGCTCGATATTTCAAACCTGTACCCCAATCGCGAACCCATCGGGCCTTCGAGCCGCCGCACCGGTCTGGTGATCTCGGAGATCATGTATCATCCGACCAATCGGCCTGATGGAAAAGTCCTCGAATTCATCGAACTTTACAATTCGCAGGTCTTTGCCGAGGACATCAGCGGCTACCGTTTGACCGGTGAGATCAGTTACGTGTTCCCCACGAACACAACCCTGTCCCCCGGCGGTTATCTCGTGGTCGCGCCTGTGCCTGCCGACATTCAAAACGTTTACGGCATCACCGGCGTGCTCGGCGGTTTTACCAACCGCCTGTCAAACGGCTCCGGCGCAATCCGGCTTCGCAACAAGGCCGGCGCCGTCCTGCTGGAGGCGAATTACTCGGGCGATCCGCCGTGGCCCGTCGCCAGCGACGGCGCGGGCCACTCGCTCGTGCTGGCGCGTCCAACTTACGGTGAAGGCAACGTTGAAGCATGGGAAGCCAGCGATGTCGCAGGAGGAACCCCCGGCTCTGGCGAGACTCCGGCGGCAAATCCCTATCGTTCGATCGTGATCAACGAGTTCTTGGCGCACACCGACGATCCCGAGGTCGATTACATCGAACTCTACAACTACAGCACGCAGGCAGTGAACCTCGCGGGATGCATCCTGACCGATGATCCAACCACCAATCGCTTCGTCGTTCCGAACGTCACCATCCCGGCTCGCGGTTTTATCGTCTATAACCAGACGAACATGGGCTTCTCTCTCAGCGCCGCCGGTGAAACGATTTATCTCAAGAACCCTTCCGGAACGAAAGTCATCGATGCCGTCCGGTTCAAAGGCCAGCAAAACGGCGTCGCCACGGGCCGATATCCCGATGGCGCTCCCGGCTTCTACCGCCTGGTGAACAAAACTCCGGGCGGCGGTAACGGCAGGATTCTCGTCAGTGACGTGGTCCTCAATGAGATCATGTTTAATCCGATCTCGGGCGACAAGGACGATGAATTTGTCGAGCTCTACAACCGCGGGCCCGCTTCGGTGAATCTGGCCGGCTGGAAATTAAGCGATGGAATCTCGTTCACTTTTCCGACCAACGCCATCGTCCCGGCTGGGGGCTACTTTGTTGTCGCCAACAACGCCGCGCATCTCATGACCAATTACACCGGCCTCAACACCAACAACACCCTGGGCAATTACGGCGGAAGCCTGGCCAACGGAAGCGAGCGCATCGTGCTCACGATGCCGGATGAGGTTGTATCCACCAACGGCAGCTTTCTTGTCACCAACATCATTCACATCACCATGGACGAGGTTGCTTATCGCGGAGGCGGGCGTTGGGGCAAATCGGCTGATGGCGGCGGCAGCAGTCTCGAACTCGTTGACTCGCATAGCAATCACCGCCTCGCTTCCAACTGGGCGGATAGCGACGAGAGCAACAAAAGCGCCTGGACGAACGTCGAATACACCGGGGTGCTCGACAACGGCAACGGCACAGCCGACTCGTTCCAGATTTTCCTTCAAGGCGCCGGTGAGTGTCTGGTGGACAATGTCGAGGTTTTCGCGCAGGGCGGCCCTAATCTCGTCGCCAATCCCGATTTTGAGGCCGGCTTCAGCGGATGGTTTCCGCAAGGCACGCATGACCTGTCCTCTTGGCAAACCAGCGGCGGCTTCGGCGGCGGCAAATGTCTCCATATCGTGGCGAGCGGTCGCGGAGACACCGGCGCAAACCGCGTCCGCGCCGATCTTGCCTCGGCCCTCTCGCCCGGAACCACGGTGACGCTGCGGGCCAAGGTTCGATGGCTGAAGGGCAATCCTGAAATTTTGCTGCGCCTCCATGGCGATTGGCTCGAAGCGTACGGCAATATTGTCACGGCTCGAAACCTGGGCACGCCCGGCGCGCCCAACAGTCGCCTCGCCGCCAACGCCGGTCCTGCCATCCACGACGTTTCGCACAATCCGTTGATTCCTGCTGCAGGACAGGCGGTGACGGTGCGGGCACAGGTCCACGATCCTGACGGCCTGGCCTCGCTGCTGTTGAAGTATCGCGTCGATCCCGGCACCAACTTCAACGCCGTCAGCATGACTTACAGCGGCGCCGGCATTTACACCGCGATCATTCCGGGACAGTCCGCCAACGCGCTGGTGGCTTTTCACATCCAGGCGGCCGACAACGCCTCGCCGCTGACGACCGCGACCTATCCGAGCGACGCGCCGACGCGTGAGTGCCTGGTCCGTTTCGGTGAAACCATCCCCAACACCGGCCGCGTTGGCACTTACCGATTCTGGTTCACGCAAGCCACCAACAATCGCTGGACTTCACGTGAAAAGAACAGCAACGAGCCGCTCGATGCCACGTTCGTCTATGGCAACAGTCGCGTGATTTACAACATCGGCGCGCTTTACAGCGGCAGCCCCTGGCACACGCCGGGATACAACGGCCCGCTCAACAACATCTGCGACTACGTCCTCGTCTTTCCGGACGATGATCCCATGCTCGGCACAACCGACTTTGTCATGGCCAGCCTTGGCAATTTGAACAACGACGGCACAGCGCAACGCGAGCAGGCGGCGTTCTGGATGCTCCAGCAGCTCGGCGTTCCGACACTCTACCGCCGCTTCGTGAACCTGTTCGTCAATGGCCAGCAACGCGGCCTGCTCTATGAGGATTCCCAACAGCCCAGCGCCCAGGTCGTTGACGAATGGTTCCCCAACGATAACAACGGCGACCTGCACAAAATCGAGGATTGGTTCGAGTTCGACAACAGCGGGGACAACAAATTGTTCAACGTGGACGCCACCCTGCAGGACTTCACGACCACGGGCGGCGCGAAGAAACTCGCGCGCTATCGCTGGAACTGGCGCAAGCGCGCGGTCAACGATTCCGCGAATAATTACACCAATTTCTTTGCGCTCGTCGATGCCGCAAATGCGCCGCAGCCCGAACCCTATAATTCACAAGTGCAGGCGGTCGTGGATTACGAGGAATGGGCGCGCGTCTTTGCCGTCGAGCACATCGTTGGGAACTGGGACAGCTATGGCTACAACCGCGGCAAAAACATGTACGCTTACAAGCCGGAGAACGGGAAATGGAACCTGCTCGCCTGGGACATCGATTTCCTGTTTGACAACGGCGGCGACCCGGACACCACCGACATCAATCCGTTGTCGATGCCGAATGGCGATCCCACCATCCGCACCCTCCTCTCCTTCCCGCCCTTCCAGCGCGCGTTCTGGCGGGCGTTGGACGATGCCGTGAACGGCCCCATGGTCGCGGCCAATATTTCAGCGATGATGAACTCCAAATACAACGGCCTTACCGCGGCCGGCATCCCGGCCGGCTCTCCGGCAAGCACGCTTTCCTGGATCGCGAGCCGGCGCAGTTTTATTCAGTCCCAATTGGCGACGGTCGCATCCGGCTTTGCCATCACCAGCAACGGCGGAAACAACTTCAGCACAAACAGAAATTATTTCACCTTGAGCGGCACGGCGCCCATTGGCGTAAAGACCATCGAGATCAACGGCATCTCCTACCCGCTCACCTGGACAACCGTCACCAACTGGACTTTGAACTACGCCCTCGGCGCCGGTGCGAACACGCTCAATGTTCAAGGATACGATTTGCGCGGCATGCCCCTTGCCGGTTCCTCAGACCTTATCACCATCACTTACACCGGCACCGCCGAGCAACCTCAGGATTTCCTTCTGATCAACGAAATCATGTACAACCCGGCCGTTCCCGACGCGTCCTTCATCGAGATCTACAACAAATCCGCAGCCACCGCCTTCGATGTTTCCAATTTCCGCATCGACGGCGCGGACTTTGCCTTTGACGAAGGCACGATCGTTCAACCCGGCGGATTTCTCGTCGTGGCCAACGACCCGGTCGCGTTCGCGGCGGCTTATGGAAACTCCATTCCCGTTGCCGGCGTCTTTGACGGCGGACTCAATAATGGGGGCGAGACTCTCAAGCTGGTGAAACCCGGCGCTACCCCCGACCAGGATTTGATCCTCGACCAGGTCACCTACGACAGCGCGCCGCCGTGGCCGACAGCAGCCAACGGGTTCGGCCCGTCCCTGCAATTGATCGACCCGAACCAGGACAACAATCGCGTGGTCAACTGGGCCGCGGCGACGACAAATGGGACGCCCACGCCTCAGTGGCAGTTCGTTACTGTGACCGGCACCGCAAGCTCATCGCGACTCTACATTTATCTGGATGGCGCAGGGGACCTTTACATCGACGATTTGAAGCTGGTGGCCGGCAGCGTACCTGACCTGGGCACCAGCTACGTCAATAACGGTGACTTTGAGTCCGCGTTCACCGGCCCCTGGACCGTCTCGGCGAACCTGTCGGGTTCGACCGTCAGCGCCTCGGTGAAACACTCCGGCAACGCAGGTCTCCATGTGGTTTCAACCGCCGCCGGTTCGAGCCAGGGCACATCCATCTGGCAGGACATGGGGCCTCTGGTGACCAATGCCACTTACACCCTGAGTTTCTGGTACCTGCCCGGCACCAACGCGAATGTGCTCACCATTCGCCTTTCAGGCAGCGGCGTCAGAGCCGATCAAAACGTCCGCTTCAACCCGGCATCGGCTTCGACTCAATACACGCCGGGTGCGCCCAACTCCGTGCGCGCCAGCCTCGCTGCGTTCCCGCTGGTATGGCTCAATGAGATCCAGCCAAACAATCTCAGCGGTCCACAGGACAATTTTGGCGATCGTGATCCGTGGGTTGAACTCTACAATTCAGGCGTCGCGGCGGTTGATCTGTCCGGTTTTTACCTCAGCGACAATTACACAAACCTCGTTCGATGGCCGTTCCCCGCAGGAACAACCATCAACCCGGGACAATTCAGACTGGTCTGGCTCGATAACGAACCCGGCGAAACCAGCGGCGCCAATCTGCACGCGAATTTCCGCGCCTCGTCCACCAACGGTTCCGTGGTCCTCACAAAGGTCAGTGGCAGCGTGACCAGCATCGTTGACTACCTGAACTATCAGCCGATCGGGAATGATCGGTCCTACGGCGCATTCCCGGATGGCACATCGACGAAGCGCAGGAACTTTTATTACCCGACCCCGGGCGCGGCCAACAGTAACGCCTGGCCGGCCTTCCCGATCACCATCAACGAGTGGATGGCAGGAAACTCCGGCACCATCACCGATCCCGCCGACAGCCACTTCGACGATTGGTTCGAACTCTACAACGCGGGGCCGACTCCGGTCGATCTATCGGGTTTCACCCTGACGGATGACTTGACTGCCACCAACAACTGGACGGTTCCAAACGGCACGGTTATCCCATCGGGCGGCTATCTCCTGGTGTGGGCCGACGGCGAAACCGGTCAGAGCGGCTACAGCGGCGCAGACCTGCACGCGGGCTTCAAGTTGAGCCTGGGCGGCGAAGCCATCGGCCTCTACGCGCCCAACGGCGCGCTCGTTGACAGCGTCACCTTCGGCCAACAGACCAACGACATCAGCCAGGGCCGATGGCCCGACGGTAACTCCGGGCAGTTTTATTTCATGACTGCTCCCACACCCCGGGCCGCCAATACCATCGGTACCGCCAGCAACTCGCCTCCGGTCCTTGCCGCCATCGGAAACAAATCGGCTAGCGAAATCGCCCTGGTCACTTTCACCGCCTCCGCGACCGATCCGAACTCAGGCCAGGCACTGACCTTCACGCTCGATCCGGGCGCTCCCCCTGGCGCCGCCATCAACTCGAGCAGCGGCGTTTTC
>QHPW01000463.1 GCA_003219675.1 Verrucomicrobiota bacterium | reverse complement strand
GTGACTTCTGCCCCTTTGCGGGGGATCGTTTGCAGGTGAACCTGGAATCGCTCATCGCGGAAGCAAACCAGCAGGGTGCCAGCGACCTGCATCTGGAGGCAGGGTTGCCGGCCGCGTTGCGTGTGCGCGGCTCGCTCCGAACCCTGGGCGAAACTATTCCGCCCAAAACGTTGTCCGAGTGGGCCCGTGAAATTCTCGGCGAAGCGCGATGGCAGGATTTTCTGGACCGCCGCTCGGCGGACCTTTCGCGAACCATTCAGGGCGTGCGGTGCCGGATAAATATTCTGCAGACCTCGCGCGGCGCGGGTTTCGCCATTCGGCTTCTGTCCACTTTCCAGGCGACCCTCGAGAAGCTTAATCTCCATCCCGACTTGAAGAAACTGGTCGCGCCGCACAACGGCCTGGTGCTGGTCAGTGGTCCGACCGGCTGCGGCAAGTCCTCGACGCTCGCCGCGTTGATTCAGGAGATCAATCTGACCGAAGCGCGGCACATCGTGACGATTGAGAGTCCGATTGAATATCTCTTCCGACCGCGCCGGGCCTACATCCGGCAGCGCGAAGTGGGACGCGATACCCCGAGCTTTGAGCAGGCGTTGCTCGACGCGCTGCGGGAAGATCCGGACGTGCTGATGGTCGGCGAAATGCGCGATCCGCAGACAATGCGCTTGACGCTCAACGCCTCCGAAACCGGCCACCTGGTGATGGCGACGGTGCATTCCTCGACCTGCGCCGAGGCGTTGCAACGCGTGGTGGCCGCATTTCCTTCCGAAATCCAGAACAGCGTGTCCTCGCAACTGGCCGACTGCCTGGTCGCTGTGGTCGCGCAACGGCTTCGTTTCCGGCCCGAGCTCAACATTCGCGTGCCGGAATGCGAAATCCTCATGCCGACCAACCCGGTCAAAGCGCACGTGCGCAACCGGGACTTTTTCAAGATCATTTCCGCGCTGGAGACCGGCGCGGAACAAGGCATGTGGACTTTCCAACGCTACGGCAATTGGCTGGAGCGACGGACAAACTGGTACGTGCCCGGACAGAATCCCGAAACGCCGGACAGCGAAGCAGACGACGCCGCGACAATTTCGAGTCCTGTTCCCCCGGCCACAACGTCGAGGCCTGTTGTTCCTGAGCGGAAAACGAAACCCACCGCTCCCGGCGCGGGGAGCCGCGGCCGTATCGAAATCGAACCCGTCGAGGGTGATTTCGGAAAAATTCTCAGATAGCGGCTGTCGAAAAAGAGCCTGAAGCTCTCGACTGGCGTCACCTGGCCAGGAATCTGTAAAGGGTCGTGCTCTTGAACCTCTCGCCGGGGCGCAGCACGACGGAAGGGAAATTTGGTTTGGTGATCGAGTCGGGGAAATGCTGCGTCTCCAGACAGAACCCGCCGTGGCGCGGATACTTCACACCGCCTGCGCCGGTGATTGAACCGTCGAGACCGTTGGCGGTGTAAAGCTGCACGCCGGGCTCGGTCGTCAGCACCTCCATGATCCGGCCCGACTTCGGCTCATACACCCGCGCGGCGAGCGCGAGCGATTTCCCGCCGCTGTTCAGCACGAAGTTGTGGTCGTAGCCGGCCGGCTTCAGACCCGTCTGATTGAATCGCGCCCCCAGCGCTGTCGGTTTGGTGAAGTCCAGCGGAGTGCCTTTGACGCTCTATATTTCCCCGGTCGGGATCAACCCTTCGTCCGTGGGCGTGTAATTGTCTGCGGCGAGCCACAACTCGTGACCGAGAATATCCCCGAAACCGGCGAGGTTGAAATAACTGTGGTTTGTCAGATTGATCGGCGTGGCCTTGTCGGTCTTTGCCTGGTACTCGATCCGCAGTTCGTTTTTGTCCGTGAGAGTGTAGGTGACGGTCACGTTAAGATTGCCGGGATAACCCTCTTCACCATCGGAACTGAAACAGCTGAACTCGACGCCTGCTTCATGGCCGGTGGTGGGCAAGGGCTTCGACTTCCAAACTTTCTTGTCGAATCCCTTCAAACCGCCGTGCAGATGGTTCGGCCCGTTGTTCCTGGCCAGCGTGTAGTCCTTGCCTTCGAGCCTGAATTTGCCGTTGGCGATGCGGTTGGCCACGCGTCCGGCAACAGTGCCGAAGAACGGATGACCCTGGATGTAGCGGTCGAGGTTGTCGAAACCGAGCACCACGTCGGCGTCCTTGCCCTCGCGATCCGGCGCGTGGATTTCGGTGATGATCGCGCCGTAATCCGCGATTTTCACGACCACGCCGGCCTGGTTTTTCAACGTGTAAATCCCGATCGTCGTGCCGTCCGGCATGTGGCCGAAGATTTTTTCGTCGAGAGACATCGTGTCCTTGCCTTTTCTGTCAGTGGCCGACTCGCAGGTTGGACAGGCCAAAAGGGAGAGCGTAACGGCTGCGGTTGATAACCAGTGCCTCGACTTCGATGTCGCTTTCATAAAACCGGTTCATTGTTTGCGGGTTCGGTGCGGAGGTGATTTATCCACGACCAGGGACCGAAGGCAAACCTCAACCGCGACCGTTTCCGCGTCAATTCATGAGAGTTTTTAGGGACGGGTTCTTCTTGGTTACCCGTTCAGAGAACGCTCCGACCGCAAAATCCTCTCTGCGGTCTTCGCGCCTCCGCGGTGGAAAATGAAACCGCCGAGACGCGAAGAGCGCAGAGGAATCTATGAAAGTATTGTGAAAACACGGCTCTATTGTAGCAGTAGCGGCAGGGCAAATACCAGCTGTTCATGACCGGCCGTCTCCGCGTCAATAATTCTCCGTGCCCGGTCGGGCCGGTTGCTTTTAGTATGATCTGCAGTCATGAAATCACAGGCGCCACCTCTCCAACAGGTTGACCGCACTTATGTGTTGTATCGGAACCGAAAGCTGACTTACTTCGGCGGATGCGATTATTTCCGGCTGTCGAGCCATCCGGCGGTCCTGGTGGCGATACAGTCCGGCCTGAAAAAATACGGACTGACCGTTGCCGCTTCGCGCAAGACGACCGGCAATCATCCGCTGTATGAGAAGCTGGAGGAAAAGCTGGCCGGTTTTTTTGATGCGCCCGCCGCTGTTTCGCTCTCCAATGGATACGCGACCAATCTCGTCGTGGCGCAGACGCTCGCCGGAACATTCTCCCACGTGTTGCTCGATGAAAAGGCGCACGCGAGCCTGGTTGACGCCGCCGTTTTCTTCGACTGTCCGATCATCCGGTTTCCGTATCGCGATGCGGTCGCTGTCAGTCGGATCGTCCGAAGAATCGGTCAACAATCACGGCCTGTGCTGTTGACCGACGGCATGTTTTCGCACGACGGGCAGCTTGCGCCGATCGGCGATTATCTGAGCGCGTTGCCGCGCGACGCGGTGATTCTGCTGGATGATGCGCATGCGGCAGGGACGCTGGGGAAAACAGGCAAAGGAACCGGCGAGCAACTGGGAGTGCGTTCGCCCTGCATCATTCAGACCATCTCGCTGGGCAAAGCGTTCGGCGTCTATGGCGGCGCGGTGCTCGGTTCGCGGACGCTCTGCAATCGCATTCGCGAGAGAAGCCCTCTATTCGGGGGCAACACCCCGCCGCCGTTGCCGCTGGCGAACGCCGTGTTGCGAGCGGTGCAAATCATGAGCGCGGACAAATCTCTGCGCCGGCGTTTGGAACGCAACGTTCGCTATGTCAAAGGCGAACTGTGCCGAACAGGATTAACCATTGCCGACACGCCGAGTCCGATTATTTCCGTGGTTCCGCGGCGGGCGAGGGATGTCGCGCGACTAACGAAGCCATTGCTCGCGCGGCAAATCTACCCCAGTTTCATTCGTTATCCGGGCGGCGCCGCCAGCGGTTATTTCCGATTCGCGATTTCGAGCGAGCACAGCCCGGAACAGCTTGGGAACCTGGTACGTGTTCTGTCCGAATACGCCGGTGGCGATGGGAAGTAAGCCGGCGGCGCGCCAGTGCAGACTTCAATTGGCTTCACCCACGGATCGGGCTAGAAGACTGGATTGAATCAACGAACCGGCCGTCGTATAATGGAGGCAGGTTTGGTTGATTATGAACAAGTTGGGACTTTCCGATTTGGTCGAAAGGCCGGCTTCAATAAAACGAACCGGCGGTTGTTGAATAAAATTTAGGCCTACTTCGCACCACGTGAACAAAAAGATTCCAAACAGTGTTGCGGCGGTGATCGTGGTCGGCCTTTTGCTCGCGTTCGGGTGCTGGGCTTATTTCGGTGACACTTCGTTCCGACAGGAGCGACGCATGAAGTTGGCTCGTCAGCATCTGCCAGCGATCACGAACGCGGTGTATGCCAATCCAGAGTTTCGCGACGTGACCGTTGGCGTCGGGACAGGGGCTGGTGGTTGCTTTTTAGTCGTCGGCGCGGTCGAGACCGAAAAGAATCTGTCAGAGTTGCAGCGAATTATTGCCGCGCAGCAGCCACCCGTGGCTGTTGTGTATCAGCTCAAAGTTTTGGAGAGGTATTCTGATGCTAAACCGTAGGCCTAACTTTTGCGGCAGCGAATGCGCCGGTTCCGTTTCGGTTTCAAACCGGAGTCCTCGGCGGCGCTGAGCGTTTTCGTCTAGCCTGTTCGACAGCCCATGCCTGTAAACCCGCTTCCCATTCTGATTCCGCTGATTCTGGTTTGGGGAGCGATTGCATTCTTTCTTTTCCGCTGGCGTCGCTGGAGGGGCGGGTTATTTGTTGCGTTATCCGTCGCGGCTTTCATCGTCCACATCATCAATACGGGAGTTGAGAGACGGCTTGATGAGCAGATGACATTTCGTCTTGTCGAGGTTGGGGATTACCACACTCTTGAGCTCACCACGAGCCGAGGAGACAGAGTAAAGGCAGGCTCGCCCGAGTTGGTTGCGCGCCTGCGATCCCGCACCAACCACACGGTCCGTGTTTCGATGACAGGCTGGTACGATTACGGTCGCTTGCGGGCATTTCGCGTTGAGAGTATTGATGGAGTCAGTCAATGAAGATGCAGGCTAACGAAATCACCGCAGCCAATGCCGGATGTCGCACTCAGTTCCGCTTTCGCGGGTCACGTCATCGGCCCGGCGTGGCTGAGTTCGTTAGGCCGCCCGAATAGGGTACGCCGTGGACATGACAACTCGCGATTCCGTCCTCGATTGGCTGAGCACAAGTGAAGATGCCATAGGGCGCATTCACGCCCAGTTGGAACATCTTGCAACGATCCCTTTGCCAACCCCCATGAGTTCGTGGACTCCGCGCCTCGAGGAACTCCGCGAACTCATTGGGGTCGCGTTCTGGGCCAGCCTACGCAGCAATGAGGAGCGTCCAACACGCGTGCGCATTGCCCTTACGCCGCGCCATCTAGTCCCCAATGCTTTCGCACTTGCTTCGCCAGTCGACTATGATGAGGCACAGGTTGCCAAGCTCGCACAGGTCGTGCCGACTTATCGCAGTTTGCTCGTTTCACCAGAAGCTGACGGCCTGAAGATCTGGGGACTCAGCAACTCCTCGCCTGGCGGCGGCATCGATGGCATCACGGCGGAAGTAGCCGCTCCTGGCATCGTTCGCGTCGACATTGATGTGTTCAGGCCTTTCGCTGTGTTTACGGGACGCTCCGTGTTTCTCATCGAGAGTGGCGGGCGCGTTGCTCTGGCTCATTATCTCCAAAGGGCGCTGCGAAAGAGATTGCCGAATGAGGACATCGTTGCATTGCATCAAGCATGGCACGAATGTATTGTCTTGGGTGTCTTGGCGACGATGATCGTCGATCAGGGCCACGGTGGGACAATACTGGTTGTCCCGGACGCAGAAGGAGAATGGCTTGGTTCAATCGACCCATTCGCATTCAAGTTCTCTGCCCCAGATTACACTGCTCAAGAATGGGTTCGGCAGAATCTGCCGTTTAATCAAAGCCGTAGCGAAACGGTCGCCCGCATATGGTCGTCGAATTTGAGCGACGAGGACAAGATGGCGGCCACCTTGTCGCTCACCGGCCGGCCGTGGCAGCCGCGTGAAGCTGTTCAACACATTGGTCCACTGGCTAATTGCGATGGCGCTATAGTTATAACCCATGACCTGAAGGTCCTAGGCTTCGGTGCGAAAATAAGGACGCGCGACCGAGGCGTGCCAATGTTGTGCAGGCTTGACCCGGCGCCTGGCCTTCAGGAACTCAGACCATGTCATCTCGAGGACTTCGGGGGTACGCGTCACCAGTCTGCTGCAAGGTTTGTGTCAGCGCATAATACCTGCGTTGCCGTTGTGATATCGCAGGACAGGCGCATGTCGGTCGTAAATTGGAGCGACGAGCACAATTGCCTCATCGCGGTTGAGCATGCTGAGTGGTGGTCCTAGTCATTCGTTGAGTGCGGTCAACCATGCGCTGCAGCCCGGCCATCGCGCTCTGGTCGCAAGCGTGCCCCTCGCGGGCCGGGTCGCTGGGGCCTTATGCTGCTTTTCGTTATGACTATTCGTGAGTCCATCGAATCGGCTTTCGCAGACGTTCCGTATCCTGGAGACGACAACGTCACGCGATGCACCCACGAGGATTGCTTGGAGTGCGATGAAATCGCGGCATATTTTCGCGGCACGACTTGGCGAGACCACACACTTGAACAGTTGCGAGAGCATCATTCAGCCATCACAATGTTCACGCCGGAGGCATTTCATTATTTTCTTCCAGCGTTCATGCTCCAGAGCTTGGGACATTGGAGAGAGGCTGACATGATTCCGCATTTCATTGCGGCCCAGTTTTCGCCCGCCAAGCCGGATGCGGATGCCGTTATGCAGCAGTATTGTGCGGAGCGTTGGTCGATTTTCAGCCAGCGGCAGAGAGAGACGATTGGTGCCTTTTTGCGTGAGTATTCCGCTGCTGGTTTACATCCTTGGTTCAGTAGAGATATTGACTATGTTGTTTCGAGACTGGAGGCACATGAGCCGGCCTAACCGGTTGCAGCGATAGCGTCTCGGCTGCATGCCAGATGTCAGTGGCGCGGGGTGGCTGAGCCGGTGCGTTCGTGCTACCTTGCGGACACAACGGAAACATGCAAAAACCACGGGCTGAGATATTCACCGCCAACGCAGAGAAGCTTCAGGCACGCAGCCGATTGGCATCCGACAAGGACCATCCCAAGTTTATGTGCGCTTTAGCTCTGGCGTTGTCGGATGCCAAGTGATGATGCATGACTCTTGGAAGACCTGATTTGAAACCGATGATGCCTAACAAACCGGAAGCCGATTGGCGAGTCCGACGTGGTAGCTCATCCGCGGCGTTAAGCGCGGCGCCATGAGCGAGATACTCATTACAATCCTCCTAGTCCCTCTGGGTATTTTGGTCTACGGCAGCGGTTTGCTCGCTTGGCCAATCCGCCGCTGGCTCCGCCGCAAGAAAGCGCGAGGGAAGTCTCTCGGATTTGTTTTCCTCGCTCAGGTCGTCTCCTATGCGGCCGTAGCGTGCTGTTCCATTTTTATTGAGCTCGGGCACTTTTATTATTGGTTCATTTTCTTGATCGAGCTCAATAGCGTGTTCAGCATTGCGGCTGTGGTTGCGTGGATTCGCGATGCCCGCTACGAGCGCAACCTCGAGACCCACCATGCCGGTTAACAGAACGCTGGAGACGAACGGCCGTCCCGCGCTTCCGCTCGATGCCGAATGGGGATTCCGCCGCGCTATTCGTTAGCCGTC
>QHPW01000124.1:3856-13001 GCA_003219675.1 Verrucomicrobiota bacterium | reverse complement strand
GCTTTTCGTCCGCACCAGCGCAGTTTGTATCGGACGCGACGGCTTATCGCTTCAGCAAGCCGTCGGTTTCCAGCGAATTGACGAGGTCTTTCTCCGCCAACACCCAGTCTTCGAGAGTCAGCGGATCCGGCAACTTGTCGCGAAAAAGTTCAAACCCATGCTGCCGCACCATTCCCCCGGTAACGACGGGCGTGAACAGCTCGAGCTGTTGAACGGCTCCGGGCATTTTTGTTCTCATGACAGACCAGATCGATTACACGAATAACATAGGCTTCAAGCTCGCGCTTTCAACCCATCTTCCCGGAAAAGTTATTCACCGGCGCGGACGTGGCACAAGGTTGATTTCCGGCTGCGACCGCTCGCCGCCGGAGGCGTGGCGGTGAAAATCATTTCTTCGCCGTCAGATCGTGTGCGGGCAGGTAAACCGCGAATGTCGTCCCCTTTCCCACCTTGGTTTGCAGGTGAATGGCGCCTTTGCCTTCTTTCACGAACCGATGCACGATGGCAAGCCCGAGGCCGGTGCCTTTGTTGCCGGTCTTGGTGGTGAAAAAGGGCTGAAAGATTTTCGGCAGAATCTCGGGCGCAACGCCAGGACCGTTATCCCGAACGAAGACCGCCAACAGGGGAGCGACGTTCTGTAACTCATCACGATTGACGAACTGGCTTTCCGGACCGTCCGCAAATTGCGACAGGTCGAGCGGTTGCGTCAGACGCTGGCCGTAAATCTCGACGTGGTGCGGCTCCGGACTGCATTGCAGGGCGTTGATCGTCAGGTTGAGGAGAATCTGAATCAGGTCAGTGCCGTTGATCTCGGCGACCACGTCTTCACTGAGAGGATGGATGACCAGTTCGTTCTTGTGCGCGCTGGGATGGACCTTCAGGAGTTCGCCCAGGTCGGACAGAATCTGATTGGTGCCGATGGGCGCCCTTTCGGTAGAGCGTTTGCGCAGGAAACTGAGGTAGCGCTGCGAGATTTCGATGCAATTATTGACCTGCCGGGTGATGCGGGACAATCGGTCCTTGACCAGCTCCAGACCCCCGCCTTCGAGCATGGTGGCGCTGCTGATGTGCTGGTTGATGATCTCGATGAAGCCCGAAATGATGGTCAGCGGACCGTTGATGTCGTGGATGACACTGGCGTAGATTTCACCTTTGGTGCGGACGATTTCCTCCTGCAGCTTCTGGTTATGCAGTTCTTCCTGCAGTTCGCTCAGTTTGTGGTTGTTCGCGCGTATTTCCTCGGAAAGAGAGTGACGTTCGATCGCGCTGGCTATCGCGGCGCGCATGGTGGAGATGTCAAAGGGTTTGGTCAGATAATCGCACGCTCCCAGCCGCAGCGCCTGACGCGCCGTTTCGATCGTCTCGTAGGCCGTCAGATCCCGGACATCCGGATGTCCAGCACCGCCGCGTCCACCGAATGTTGCTTCACCAGTTCCACGGCTTTGTTGCCACTGTCGGCCAGCAGGATGTTGTAATCGTCCTTAAAAACAATGCGCAGGGATTGGCGCGGCCCTTCCTCGTCGTCCACGATCAACAGCGTGCGCTTGCGCGGGCTGTTGGCCGCAGGCGGTTGAGCAACCGGCCTAGAAGGTGTATCCAAGGGAGACAGTGAGGGCATGGCTGATAAACGCATAGCGACCGTCTGCAGATTCGACAGCTCCGGTGAACGGGTTGGTGTTTGAAGGACTGCCGGAAACTGTTCGCGTTGGACCATAGGCCAGTTGGTAAGCTGCGTCGCATCGCAGCCGTTTATACGTCTTGCCGATGCCAACGCTGAGTATATGCCGATCCGAGTCGGGAACCGCAGGGTTGAAACTGGAATCCGGAACAGTGTTTTCACTGTAGATATAACCGGCACTGACGCGGCAGCCGCTCCCAAAATAGTAGGTGGCGCCAAATTCGTAAAAGAAGCTCGAACGCCAGTTGAATGTCAGAGGCACATTGCCGCCGGAACTTTGCACCAGAGTCACCGTGTTCAAGCTTTCCCAATCGGTCCAATCCAGGTTGACTTCGAAATTCCAGCGGGTTGTGGGCCGGAATGACCAGCCAGCCACTATGTTGTGCGGAAGATGAAATCGGGCGCTCGCTTCCGTTCGGGACGCGTAGGGTCTGGCTTCCGAATGACCGGTGAAATTCAGTGTAGTGTCGCTGCGATAGCCAAGGCCAAACGCGTGCTTCGCGTGCGGATGCCACAGAATCCCAACACTGTACCCGATGTCAGTGTCATCCCCTTTGAATTTGAATTCGTCCCCGGCAGACAGAATCCCGCGTTTCAGTTCGGCTTGCGAATAATTGATGTTCGGGCAGGCGGCAATGGACAACGTAGGCAGAATCTTCCAGGCAACTACCGGACTGCCTGTGAGGTAAAGAATTCTCCCCTCGGTTGCCAGCGAGCGGAACCCGGAGTTGTCCGGCCACTCCAACCCAAGCCCGTAAGGCGTGTAGATCCCGAGACCGAACGAAAGCGGCAGGGATTTCAGCGAATAAGTGTAGTAAAGATGCGGTACCGCCTGGATTTCATCCTTGGTATCCACCTCGTTCCCGGACGGCGCGGTATAATGTGAGTTCAAATAAATCGCGTAAAGACTGTAACTGGCGTTTTGCCCTTCCAACTGTGTGATGCCGGCTGGGTTGTAATAGATCGCTGAAGGATTGTCCGCGGTCGCCGCAAACGCATTCCCGCGCGCTGTGGCGAACGGATCCTGGTCGGCGATGCGTATCCCCAGACCGAAAAGGCGTCCCGGCATTAAAATGATCGAAAGCAGGAGAAGCCAGTAATCAGCTCTCATTCAAAAAGATCCCTTTCTGAATCGCGACGGTTGTTGTTGGTTCATTCACAACGAGCACGGGCCTTTTCTCAGGAATCCGTTAAAGTTACAAGAACGAATTGCGTGCGTCCTTGCAAGGCGCCACAGGTCAGGAATCACGTTTGGACCAACGGCAAAGAGATGCGCACCATGCCCGATTTCTCCGCGTCCTTGGGTGCGATTTCGATTTTACCGCGGTGTGTTTCAATGATCTTGCGGGTCACGGCCAAACCCAGTCCCAGACCCACGTTACGGGTGGAGAAAAACGGCTCGACCGCCCGCTGAGCCGCCTCCGCCGTGAAACCCGGACCGGCATCACGCACCTCAATGCGCACCCATCGACCCCCGGCATCGATATCCAGACCGGTGCGAACATGGACGGGCGCGTTCGGCGGGTTGGCCTGCAACGCGTTAAGCATCACCTCGGAAAAGGCCTGCTTGAGGCCCGCGCGATCACCGGCAACCATCGGCGCATGCCCGCCACTGTCATAGACCAGATTGGCCGGTTTGGGTGTGACAAATTTTTGCGCCTCGTGAAACGCGTCTTCGATCAACTTGGCCACAGGCATCGGCTCGCTGCGCACCACATTGTCCCGGGCAAGGAACAGCATCTGGTTGGAAAGACGCGAGATGCGCTGTACGGCGTCTCCCATCGCCGTGCCCAGCGAAGTGCGAAACTCGGCATCATCGTATTTCTTCAGAAGCAGTTGCTGATGGGTCGAAAGCGGCACCAGGGAGTTGCCAATCTCATGGGCCAGATGCTCGGCAATGGTCTTCACCAGGCGCAGATTGGAAGACTCGACTTCGAGCTGCTGCGACCGCTCGTTCTGGGTGAAGTCGTCAATCATCACCAGAACCGCATTGGCGGTGATCGAGTTCTTCCGTTTGAAGGGCGTGATCAACACCCGATAGATGGTTGCCTCCTCTTTATGCGGACGATACTTGAACGGCGGCACGGCCTCGCCCGATTGGAGGGACTCGAACACTCTGCTGCCGATCACCTGGGGCAAGTCGCTGAATTCCAACGCCGAACCGCGCCGTTCCGCCCGGCCGAAGTAATCGCGCGCCGCCTGGTTGGCATGGAGCATGGTCAGTTCGCGGCCCACAACCAGGCAACCGCTGCCGGACTGGTTCAGGACGTCGGCCATCATCTCGTGATTGGCGAGCAGTTGGTCGTAGAGCCAACTGTTCTTGATCGCCAGACCGAGTTCCTCGAGCAGATGGAAGATCAGGGCCAATTCTTCGTTGGCGAACGGTTCCCCGGTCAACCGGCCGTCAAAAACGGCCACGCCCACCAGCGACTCGCGGTCCAGAATGGGAATGGCTACCTGTCCGCCGAGCAGCTCAAATTCCTTCTGGATTTCCCGATCGTTACGCGCCCCTTCACTGTTGTTTTGCAAAATTCGCCCCTTGCGATGCACGTAGCCGCCGATGCCCGCTTCCAACGACAACTCGAAATGCTCCAGCAAACCGGGCGCCAATCCCAGCGCGCAAACCGAGCGCAGCCGGCGGTCCTCCTGGCTGCCGCGGACCACACTGAACACACCGATCTGCTTGCGCAAAAAGATCACGGCGCGATTCACGCCGATGATCTCGCGCAGCAGCAACAGAAACTGTTTCAACAGCGCCTCCGAGCACAGGCTGTGGGTCAAAATGCCGGAGAAATCCCGCAACACTTCCAGGGTGCGAACCGGGCCGCGAACTGTTTCCCATACCTTCGTCTCGGTCGCCAGCGCCGGCGCGGCAAGGAACTCGGTGGCGCTTCCCTCGTTCCTCCAGATTCTGTCCAGCACCGTGTTGAGCAGGCGGGCGCGGATCGGCTTGGACAGAACGTGATCGACGCCCAGCAAATAGGCCTCCTCCTCCCACTCCCACTGCGTGGCCGCCGCATAGACAATGATGGGACAGTTCGGCATCGCGCGACTCAACTGCTCGATGGCGCGAATGGGCTGTATGCTGGTCAGATCGGCGTCCAGGATGCAACCGTCCACGGTGCCCTGGCGCAACAACGGCTCGGCTTCCCGCGCGTCTGCCTGTGAAACGATCCGGTAGCGTTCCGCGTCGAGCACGGCCCGAATCGCGGACGCCAGGCCGGACTCTTTTGCGAGCACTAACAACGTCTTCATGAAGAATTCAACGCCAGCGCCGGCATTTGACGGTTAATCTGGCGGCTCGGCAGATCCACCTGAACAGTTGTGCCCTTTTTTTCTTCGCTGGCAATATTTAGATTGCCTCCGTGCAAATGCACAATCTGCCGGCAGATCGCCAGACCCAGGCCAAACCCGCGCGTCTCGTCGCCCCGGTCCTTGGTGGTGAAGTAAGGCTTGAAAATCCGCTTCAGATGATCGCGCCTGATTCCCTCGCCTTCGTCAATAATCTTGATCCGGAGCCAGTCGCGGCTCGCCTCGGTCCGGGCCAGTTGCTGTAGTTCGATCCTGATCGTGGACCTGGAAGGCGAGGCGTCGATGGCATTGGACAACAGATTGCCGATCAACCGCTGAATCAGAATGGAATCCATTTCAACGATGATGTTTTCGGGTGTGTTGACAGCGACTTCCACTTCTTTGCGTTTCAAGGAGGGCTCGACCGTCGCCACGGCCTTTTGGATCACCACGTCCAGGCGGCCCGGCTCCAGTCGCGGCGTGTGGTGTTGAGAGAAAAAGAGCGCTTCCTTGATGTACAACTGCATGGTCGTCACATTGCGCAATGTGCCCGGCAGCAGTTCCTCCCTTTTGCCCGGGTCCAGCAGGTCATCCCGGAGCAGTTGCAGCAACGTGGAAACCGGCGTCAATAAATTGTTCAAGTCGTGCGCCATGCCGCGCGACATGCGCCCGATCAATTCCAGCTCCTCCGCCACCAGAACCTGTTTCTTGAGGCGAATCTGGTTGATGACCAGGCTGAGATTCTTGACCAGGTCCGTGAGCAATCTCAAATCATGTCCGGTGTACAGCTCTTCACTGGCTTTGGGTCCGATCAGCACGAGTCCAAAGAATTCTTCATCGAACAAAAACGGGAAACAGAATTCGGGATTGAACTGGCTCAAGTGTCTCCGGGCGGCCCGCTCCAGCTCGGTCTCTCCGGGGACCGAGTACATGACATTGAATCCCAGGTAATCCGTCCCCGCCCTTTTGAAGAACTGAAAGATCGGCGAATCGACGTGGATGTTGGCAAGCGGAATTTCCTCCTGTTTCGGATACGTCCGAAACAGTGAGAACTGGCGGGTGGTTTCATCCAGCAGGATGATGTAGTAACTGCGCACCTTGACGATGTTCACCAGCAAATCATGAAGATCGTCCATTAACAACGAGGTGGCCGTGTAGGCATGAATCGACTGGATGAAACCCTGGACTTTGTCGTGATATTCAAACTGATCACCGAGAATTTTGCGTTCCAGGATGTCATCACCCTTCCCGAACAGTCGCGGAAAAAAAACCGCGCCCGCTATTATGCAGGCCAGGAGAGCTCCCAATGCGCTGAAAAAAGCGAAGGTTGAAAACTCATTCTCAGGGGCCACAAACGCGATAATAAGCAATAGTAACAGTCCGAACAGGAATAGAAACGAGGTTCGCACGAGGTTTGCCGCGATCTTTCCCAACGTGACGTGAATGTCCAGCAACTGATGCTGAAGGACGCTGTAGCCAACCATTATCCCATAAAAAATCGCTGCCATGCTCCCAAAGGGAAATATTTTGTATTGGGTGAACGGGTAATGATCCATGCCCAGAATTGGCAGAATATCGTTTGTGCCGAGCGTTACCAATGTCGTTTGAGCGATAATCAGATAAGTCAGACGTTTCCTGTGCAGGGGCGGCAATTTTTTCCGTTTGTTGAGCAGAATGCGGATGGAAACAAACGTGAGGCAGTAGGACAGGCTGAACAAATAGAAACCGGGGCCAGCGACCGAATAGTAGGCGTACCCCACATTTCGGACGCCTGGAATGAAGAAATTGGTGAAGTTGGTAACGGCGAGCATACCGCCGAACAGATAGAAAAAATGGATGTATTTTTTGATTGGAATTTGCGCGATTAACAGTGAAAGGTGGAACAAACTTACTGGAATAAAAATAACGCCGAACTGTAGAAAGCGGGCCCAAAATAAAGCTTCGTAAGGATTGTTGACTACAAACAAAAAATAAGTCCCGAAATTCCAGACGGTAATTGATAATCCCCAAAGCAGATATACTCGGCTCAAAGTGGACCGGAGCCCCCGGCTTGAAACGAACAGCGTAACACAGAAGTTACAGATGGCAGCTACCAGTGGAATGAGCAGCGGAAATCTCATCGCTCGACTGAGTGCCGCCCAAGAATCAAGCAGGAGTTTTTCCCGCCAAACCCGCAACTCAAATTCATAACGGCTCGCATTGGATACGGACGTGAGCGGCTCGGAACGTAATCGAGGTCGCATTCGGCCGCGGGCTCCTTGAGGTTTAGAGTCAAGGGAATCTCTTGGTGTTGCAAAGCAAGCACACACACGATCGTTTCAATCGCACCCGCAGCCGCCAGCAGGTGACCGGTCACCGGCTTGGTAGAGCTGATCGCCAGTTTGCTCGCGTGATTGCCGAACAAGCGTTTAATTGCTCGCGTTTCGACAATGTCATTCGCTTCGGTAGCGGTGCCATGAACATTGATATAATCCACCTCGGTCCAATGCAGACGCGCCTTGCGTAATGCTTTCTCTATGGCGCGATGCACACCCAAGCCGTCGGGATGAGGAGCAACCGGATGGTAAGCTTCAGAACTGCGGCCATGGCCAAAGACTTCGGCGTATATCCTGGCACCTCGAGACAAGGCATGCGAGAATTCCTCCAAGACATGATACCCACCGCCTTCTCCGAGCAGGAAACCGTCGCGCTGCCTGTCAAAGGGCCGCATGGCCTCCTTCGGGTTATCATTGTTCCGAGTCATGACTTTCGTTTGACAGAACACCCCCCAGATTTGCCGAAGTATCGGAGCCTCCGCGCCACCGGCGACCATCACATCCACCTCATCGTTTTGAACCATTGAAATAGCGTAACCCATGACGTCATTCCCTGAGGCGCTTCCAGAACTGCAGGTTATCGAATGGCCTTTGCAGCCCAGCTCCAGGGCAATTTCCCCGCTGCCCCCACCGCAGTAACCGTTGATCATTGCAAGCGGACTGGCTGCACGATATCCTCTTTGAGAGTACGCAATCTCTGTCCGGGCAGCCGTTTCGTTATTGCTCAATGACGTGGCCTCAACGATGCCCACTCGATCGGGGTCAATTTCGCCGAACTCAAGCTTTGCATCTTGCGCGGCCAAACGAGCAGCAGCGACACTGTACTGCAATGAGCGATCCAGTCGCCGGGCCGTTTTTGGATCCATGTAACGAGTCGGATCGAAATCCTGTATCTCCGCGGCAATGCGCGTAGGGGCGTTGCTGGTGTCGAATCGCGTCACCGGGGCCGCGGCGCTGATTCCGTTCCGAATCGTGCTCCAAAAAGTCTGCAGGTCCTTCCCGTTGGCGGCGATGACCCCCATCCCGGTAATGACAACTCGGCGAGTTTGACCAGGTTCAATACTCATTCTGCTCTGGGCCACTTGTAAGGGAACAAGGCGGGCGTCCTGCGCTGATAAGTCCGATACGCTTCACCAAACTTTGCCACTAATGCTGCTTCTTCCAGTTTCAATCGTAAAGCCAAAGTCGGCACGAATATCACCGCCACCACCATTCCAGTGTATGTGGCGTTCATGATCAAACCAAGCCCCAACAATTCCAACATCATTGAAAAATAGGTCGGGTGCCGCACCCAGCGAAACGGACCGCTTTGGACGAACGCGTGGTTCTCCCGAATCTCAACGTGCAGGCTCCAGAATTTTCCCAGCGCCGCGATCGCTCTCCGGCGGACCATCAGCGACGCGACCGCGCAGATCCAACCGGCTGCGAACGTCCCCCCGTTCAGAGTCAACTGCCGGACGAACAACTCAACGATTGACCCGACCACCATGAGCGTGCCGGCGAGCATGAAAAGTCGCAACGTCAGCCGCTCTCGAACCGGGCCGGGAACAGTCTCACGCTTGGTTCCCACCTCCACCATGCGAGCCAGATAAATCAACAGGACCGAAGCAATTGGCAAAAGTTCGTTGATCGATTTCATGCACCGCTTTCCAAAACTGATTGTTATCATCGCCGCCGCCACACCCACAACCCTTAGAGCCTCTTGTCTGTGCCGACTACCAGCAATGGTGGTGACTGTAGGCATTTCAAATCAAATATCAATTGAATTCATCCGTCTTGGCAGCCTCATGATTCGAACCGGTGCGCGAGCAAGCGCAAAGGATTCAACGCAACCCTTCATTGATTCGCGGTTCGCGTTTAC
>QHPW01000124.1:0-3826 GCA_003219675.1 Verrucomicrobiota bacterium | reverse complement strand
TTCATTACGCGTGTGAGGCGGAAAAGCAGCGCCGCGGTCATGAAGCGCGCATCATTGCCAATCCCCTGCTCCGCCGTGCGGTCAAGGTTTATCGCCACTACATCTGGTTGCGCGACCCTTTCGCCCACAATCATCTCCTCGATGACTTTTTGGCCCGAGCCAACTCTCCCGACGTTGTTGTCTCCAATGGCGATTATTCCTGCGACACCGAGTTCATTGGGGTGTGCGACGATGCAGCCTTCGGGAGCGCGCGCGAATGCCTGGCCAAACTCCGCGCCCGTTTCGGCACGAAATTGCGGAGCGTCATCGGCGACCATGAACTGGGCAAAATGAGTTTGTTTGGCGGCAAAGGAGGCTTTCGTCTGGCAAGCTGGCGTCGCGCCACGTCCGATCTGGCCTTGCAACCGTTTTGGCAGAGCGAAATCGGCAACTACATATTGGCGGGCGTCACCTCTTCGCTGCTGGCGTTTCCAGTCTATGAACCGGAATCGCTGCCGGAGGAAAGAAAGGACTGGGCGGCATTGCGCGAGGCGCATTTGTCGGAGATTCGTCGGGCTTTCGCCGCCCTGAAAGCCGGGCAACGCGTGCTGTTGTTTTGTCACGATCCGACTGCGCTGCCTTTTCTATGGCAGGACGCAACCGTCCGCAACAAACTGTCGCAGGTCGAGCAGACCATCATCGGACATCTGCACTCCGGATTGTTTTTCCGGAAGAGCCGGTTGCTGGCCGGCATGCCTGCGATTCGGTTCCTCGGCAACTCCATCCGGCGCATGAGCCAGGCGCTGAATGAGGCCCGTTGCTGGCGTGAGTTCAAGGTGAAGCTGTGTCCTTCCCTCGCCGGTATCGAATTGTTGAAGGATGGCGGCTATTGCGAGCTGTGCATCGACGAACATGCCTCGCGACCGGCCGAGTTTCACTTTCGCCGGTTGCCTCGGTGAACGCCCGGGGGTCTCTTGATTTAGGGCTGTAGCGACGGTCTGGATCGGCACCGTCAGAGAGGTCGATTGCAAAACGTAACCCTTAGACGCTTTGAAGGAGTCTGAGGGTAATTTGGTTACCTCCACAGGATGTTTCGCGATCATTTCTCGGAGCGGCCAATCGATTTTTTGTATCAAAATCGGAGATCAGTCTCTGCGGCACCCGTCCTGCTGATGGGTGTTCGTCCGGCATTTTGGCCGGCGTTTGGCCGAACACAAAAAAATGCGCGGCGCGGCGGTGCCGCACCCGCGCATTTGATCCCGGGACACTACTGACACATTCGATGGCTCCGTTGACGTCAGGTGCATGGCTGCCCGCTTGCCAGGCACAGATCGCAATTCGCCCCGCTGCTCTCCTGACCCGGTCGGTATCAAACGGGCGTTAAATCTTCGTGTCGGCGCTTCGCTGCGCCGACGTTGAACGGGCCTGCGCGGTGCGACAGGATTGGGAACTACAAGTTGCACTGCGCGGGTCACCGGCAGGATTCCGGGCGGGTTCATCCAAGGCAGGACAAGCAAGGTGAGCCGGTTCGGTCGATGTTGAAAACCGGACGCGGCCATTCGGTGAGCATGCGCCCGATCCCACGCCGGAATCAACCTGTGAAAAAGGCTCGAAACGTAGTCCTGTTCGCGGTGCTCGTTGCGCTAGCTGCGGGTTTTTGCGCGGCGCAACGCTGGCGTGATCGCGATTCGCGTGATGGGATCATTTACACCGAGGGCGGCGTTCCGGTGAACGAGGAGACGGTCAAAACGGCGCGCGAAATCGCTTCGCACAGCACCGGCACCCCCAACTGGACAAATGAAGCGGGATTCGAGAAGGACGTGTTCACATTCGCCCGAATCATCCGCGACGAGTCGCCGTACGATTCACCCAGCGCCGGCAGTTGGATCACCGATTTTCCCGACAGCGACTTGAACCTGTCGTACCGGCTCCAACAAATGACTTCCTTGAAGGTGGATCCGGACGGTCGCGTGATGCGGCTCACCGACCCTGAGCTGGTCAATTATCCGTGGATTTACATGGTCGAGCCGGGCAGCCTGCTGTTGCGGGATGAGGAAGTGCCCATTCTAAAAAAGTATCTGCTCAACGGGGGAGTCCTTATGGCGGACGATTTTTGGGGAGAGTGGCAATGGGAGAGGTTTGATCGTGAAATCAAGCGGGTGTTGCCCGAACGCGAGTTCATGGAGTTGCCGATGGACCATCCTGTCTTTCACGGCGTCTTTGATCTGCGGGTTCAAAAGAACCAATTGCAGACGCCGAACATGTGGCAGGGTCGGCGGCACCAATATGACGGGATCTCCTGGGAACGCCACCGCCGCAAAGAGGGCGGTTGGGAAGAATGCACCGAAATGCACGTCCGGGCAATTCTGGATGACCAGGGCAGGATCATGATTTTTGCGGTGCACAACTGTGACAACGGCGACGGCTGGGAGCGCGAAGGCGAGGACGATTACTTCTTCCACGAATTTTCGGAGAAACGAGCCTACCCGCTCGGAATCAACATCCTTTTTTACCTGATGACGCACTAGCAGGCTTTTGAAAAACCGGTGATTTTCTAAATCAAAGGGTTGTTGGACATATCACCGTGTCGGAACAGTTGGGCTGTTAGAGTTTTTTGCTGCTCGATGAACTGCTTTTTCCGTCCATTCACAAATTCTGAAGACACTGCACCATCGCGCCCCTCAACGGGGCGCTGCCAATGCGGGCGGTCCGAGGGCCAGCGTCGCCATGCGCACCAGGTTGCAGGCTGCTCCCACGAAGTAAGCGCATAGTTGGGTGCGTCCGATTCCTTTGAAGCGGGTTTTGCGAAAGCCGCCGACCGTCTTCATCCAACCGAAACCTTCTTCGATGCGCTTGCGAATTTTCTGGCTGAGTACGTAACTGGCTGTGCGGGTGGTGCGCCGGTCCAAACCGTCGATCTGGCGGCCTTTGGCGGTGGCCACGTGTGGCACGATGCGCCGTTTCCGACAGCCTTGCACGAACGGACCGTGATGATAGCCCTTGTCCGCACCCACGCTGCGAGCTTTCTTTTGCTTGCGCAACATTTCCAGCGCCGCGTCGCTTTCGGTTACACCGACCGCCGAGCTGATCTGCAAATCTACATACAGCCCGTGACGGTTCTCCATCAGCGCGTGCAGGCCAAAACAGAGTTTTGCCTCCTGACCAGCGGCCTTCTTGCGCAGCCTGGCTTGCGGATCGGTAGTGCTCTCATGGGTGGCGTTGCTGCGCTTTTGCCCCCGAAAATTCACATCCGCATTGCCCGGATCATTGTCATCGCTACCACTCCGGGGCTGATCTTTGGGCACAAAGCTTTTCAGACTGGCCCACGATTCAATCAGCGTACCATCCACGCTGAAGTGCTCGTCGCTCACCCAGCCTTGCTCCCGTGCCAGCTTGACTACCTGCCCAAAGAATACTTCGGCCACCTCGTGCTGCATCAATCGCTCCTGGTTCTTGCTGAAGGTGGAGTTGTCAAACACCGGTTCGCTCAAGTCCATGTCCAGAAACCAGCGGTAAAGCAGGTTGTAGTGGAGTTGCTCGACGAAGAGATTTTCCGAACGCACGCTGAACAAAGCAATCAGCACTTTGGCTTTGAGCAACCGTTCCGGTGGAATCGACGGCCGGCCTTCCTGCGCATACATGGCGTCGAAGCGTCGGGTCATCCGGCTCAGAGCCTCGTCGATGTATCTTTTGATCGTGCGGATCGGATGGTCTTTGGGCACGACTGAATCAGGGGAAATCAAACAAACCAGCTCCGGTTGGGACTTGATTGCGCCACGCATGTTCCTCTGACACGAATCCTCATTGCTGATTCAATATCTTTCCGGGTTTTTCAAAAGCCTGATAG
>QHPW01000462.1 GCA_003219675.1 Verrucomicrobiota bacterium | reverse complement strand
CTGGCTGATGAAGGATTTGCTGGGCACCGAAGAGCACCCGCGTTACGGCGACGACCTGCAAAATCAGGGGCTTTACCTCGACCTGCCCGAACACGGCGCGCAGTTGTTCCACTTCACCCCGGTCTGATCTGCGCAAAACGGAAAGGAGGCTTTCCATGACCTCAGAAAGTGGCACAGGCAACTTGCCTGTTCGGGGCTGACAGGCTGGAGCCTGTCCCGCTCTGCAGCCCCCTTATCCCGTCCTTCTCCCCCAGTGGGGGGAGAAGGTGCCCGGAGGGCGCTTGAGGGGGTGGTTCATCGCCCCGAATGCGCGGTGGCAAAACCGTGGAGGCTTTCCATGAACCCGGATCGCGCACGGTCCCAGATCCACAGCGGCCACGAACCTTAAACTTCGTAGCAGCCGACGTAAGGAGGCTCATTCTATTTGGAGCGAACGAAGTTGGAGCCTCCTTACGTCGGCTGCTACGGGTTCATGGTCCCGAATGCACGACAGTACCAATACGTCATCGCGGCGTTATCGGGCTGCAACCCTGGTCCTGTCACATCACGCGAACGCGCCAGAAGCTGGTCACATTCGTTGGCGACGACAGGGAAACACTTTGGGGATCGTTGGTCAGGGTGACGGAGGACACGGTGGCCCAATTGGTCTGGCTCAACGAAGTGATCTGCTGGACCTCGTGCGTGCGCCCCACCGTGCCGCTGATGCTCAATGACAGGTTCGCGCCTCCCGGCGTCAAAGTCAGCGACGGCGGGCGCGCGCCGGTCGAGCTGACATCGTCGCTGAAATCGGGAATGCCGTTGCCATTGGAATCGTTCGAATCGTCAATGGAAAGGACCCACGAGCCATAGTCCGCGTCCGGCGTGTTCGGATCGCCGTCGTCGAAATCGACAAAACCGTAGTAGTTGGTCTTGAGCGTCAGGTCTCTGAGGAAGGAATCGATATCGTTGCCGATGTGAATAGTCTGGGATGAGGCATTTGTCCAAACGCTGTGCTGCAGGAGCAGCTCATCAAAGCGGTTGGTCGGTAATTTGCGGAATTGGATCGGCCCGGTCAACTGGCTGGAAGGATCGCCTGTCTGCGTCAGGTTGACTGCGCCGGTGACATTACTGGCGCCGGGCGTGTAATTCAACGGTCCTGTGTATTCAAGCACCTCGAATGGGTGCGTGAAATCTCCCAACGGTCCAATGCTGCTTTTCAGACTCAACACACAGGTTCCATCTTTGGATCCGGCGGCGCGGCTCCATGTCGCCTTGACAGTCCCCATGTCAATGACTGAACTGTAAGAACCGGAGCTTCGGCAAATGCCGGCGTGTCCAGATCGATTTCGCCTTCCTCAACCACTTCACCGGTGTCGGGGTCGCTGATACGGAAGCCGCTAAAATGGCTCGGAGTGTCAAACGTCGGCGCCAGTTCGCCGTTCGGGGTGTCGAGACTGATCGTGCTCAAATCCAACGCGGAAAGGTCAAACATGTCCGGTCCTCGTTGTAACCGCAACGACAGGCAAAAAATCCTCGCCTGCGCCGTCTGCGCCGCGTGAGAGACCAACGAAGCAGACAACAACACAGCCAGACCGATACCGAGAATCAGCAACCTCTTCATGTGACTTATCGAGTTGAACCACCAGTGACTTGTGAATTTCAGCAAGACCTTTGTAGACTTGTTTGAGGAAATAATCAATCTCAAAAAGGCCGGGCCGTGGTAAAAGGGCGCATCTTGACACTGCCCTCGACTCGACTGGCACCGCGGAGCGCCGATCTCCGATCCGGCGCGTTTCCGGGTGCTTTTCAATACCTGCCGGGTCGGAGACCGGCGCTCCGGTGGCAGTGTCAAGATGCGCCCGTGGTAAAAGAGCGTCTCTGCCACTAACGTTGCAAGAAACTGATGCGCCCTGGGTAAGAGGACGCGAACCGTCAGCCACGGCGTGGCGGAACGCAAAGCCCTCAAACTCCTGAAAACCGAGGTGGGGCGAGACTCCGTCGAGCCCTGATTTCGCCCGCTATTCACGTCCGGCCCCTAATCGGGGCCAGCGCTTGAATGCAGCGCCAAGTTGCGTTCTCTGGCAGCGCCTCGTTTTTCCAACGCGTTACACTTACGATCACCTCAGATATTATTGGGCCCCTCGTGGGAGAACACCAGGACCCAAGTGATTAACGGCAAGGAGCGATATAGTTGCGCAGAAATAAGCCGACATCCCACTGCAGACCTGACGCTGAAGCGGGCTAAAGCCCGCGCTCCGGAGCGCGGCATCATGCCGCTTCGACGGCCGTCGTGTTGGGGAATGTTGACAATTTTATGCGCGTCTAGAGACGCTACGCCCGTCAGGGCAGAGAATCGACGCAACAAACGTGATGGTATTTATGAAACGGGGTACTTAGCCTGAGCGCCATGAACGGCCCCGGATGCACTTCGCCGACTCTTTGCCTCCTCCGCGCTTTGGGATGTCTCCTGCTTCTCTTTTTCAACAAGCCGAGCTGTCTCGCTCAGGCAACGGGCATCCCGTCTGTATCCGGCGCCCGGAACGTCTCCGCGACGAAGACCGAGCTCGGTATCAAAGGCGCCAGGTTCACCATTGACGGTAAGTCCACGTTTCTTTACGGCATCAGTTACTATGGGGCCCTGGGAGCGAGCGAAGGTTTCATTCGCAGCGACCTCGATGACATGCACCGTCACGGTTTCAATTGGATCCGCGTCTGGGCGAACTGGCGAGCGTTCGGCGCCGACGCCGCGGCTGTGGACGGAGAAGGCCGGCGCATACCAGCCGGATTGAAGAAACTAAAGTGGCTCCTCACCGAATGTGATCGCCGTGGCCTGGTTGTGGACGTTACCTTCTCGCGCGGCAACAGCGTGAACGGTACGCCGCAACTGCAAACTCTGGATGCCCACCGGCGCGCCGTCGAGACTGTCGTGACTGCCTTGAAGCCGCGGCGCAACTGGTACCTTGACCTCAGCAATGAAAGAAACGTCCAGGACAAGCGCTTCACGGGCATCGACGACTTGAAGCAACTGCGCGAACTTGCCGTTCGGCTTGATCCCGACCTCCTCGTCACCGCATCCGATGGCGGTGACATCACTTGGGACAGCCTGCGCGAATACTTGCAGACCGTCAAAGTGGACTTCATCTCGCCGCACCGTCCTCGCGATGCCCGGTTTTGTCCTGGATGCTGGAGCTGGGCCGCGTCGCGCCGGTGCATTACCAGGAACCGTTTCGGCGCGGCTATGGGCAATGGGAGCCGACGGCGGAGGCCTTTCTCGCCGACGCGCAAGCCGCTAAATTGGGCGGCGCTGCCGGCTGGTGTTTCCACAACGGCGCCGAACGCGACGCGCCCGATGGCCAGCCGCGGCGTTCCTTCGATCTGAGGGAAAAGCGATTGTTTGACCAACTCGATGACGAGGAACGCCAAGCCATCGAACTGTTAAAAACCGTGGTGGGGCGAGACTCCGTTTTGTGGCGAAGCAACCCTTATCGTGGCGCAGGTTTCGAAACCTGCTGTGTCGCCGATTTCCAAATCGGCGTGGCGTGCAACGGCGTGCGATCGGCGGGTTTGGAAACCCACGATTGGCTCGCTAGCTCCCGCTCGCTCGGCCCTTCAGGCCTTGCCTTCGCTTCGCTTCGGCAATCCCTTTCGCGGCCTCCCAAGCCACTCAAGTCAGGAGACTTGGAAGTCGGCGCGACTTCGGTTGCGGCTTGGCCGCGCTGAGGTCTTTATGTCGTAGATAAATCCGGCTTCCGTGACAGTGAAAGCGCCGAACATGAATACAGGAACCAGACTCATTCTCGTCACCGCGCCAAACATTAAGTCTGGCCGCGGTCTGGCAGCAACGGCCCTCAAAGCCCGCCTCGTCGCCTGTGCGAACTTGATTCCCAAAATCGAATCGCATTACTGGTGGCAGGGCAAGATCGAGTCGAGTCCCGAAGTGTTGATCATTTTCAAGACGACCCAGTCGAAGCTCAAGGCGCTGGAGAAGCTCATCATCGCCAAACATCCCTACGACACACCGGAGTTCATCGTTCTCCCGATCACCGCGGGCAGCAAACGCTACCTCGATTGGCTGAGCGCAAGCGTGAATCCCAGGCGATAGGACGCGGTGTCTGTATGTGTTGACGATATTTGAAACGCGGCTGGACTTTCCACGGCGCTTTCGCGTTTCATCTATGCACTCACACCGCGCATGGAACACTGGTTGCAGAATTACGACCCGCTGGGGAACGCGTTCCTTTCCACGACTGTCGCCGCGCTGCCGGTCGTCGTGCTGCTCAGTGCCATCGCCATTTTCAGGATTCGCATCCATTTCTCAGCGCTGCTCGGACTCGGCGTCGCGCTGGCCGTCGCTTTGTTCGTTTATCACATGCCGGCCAAAGCCGCTGCCGCCACGACGATTTACGGCGCGGCTTACGGGCTGTTCCCCATCGGTTGGATCATTCTCAACCTGATTTTTCTCTACCAACTCACGGTGAAGAAGGGATGGTTCGAAGTGTTGCGAAACAGTCTCGGCTGGTTCGCTCCTGATCCGCGCGTGCAGGTCATCCTGATCGCCTTTTCGTTCGGCGCGTTCTTTGAAGGCGCCGCGGGCTTCGGCACGCCGGTGGCGGTCACCGCCGCGATTCTGATTCAACTCGGTTTCAATCCGCTGCAGGCGTCAGGCCTCTCGCTCATCGCCAACACCGCGCCGGTGGCCTACGGCGCTCTTGGCACACCGATCATCGCATTGAGCACTGTGACCGGCCTCGACCTGCAAAAGCTGTCCGCGATGGTGGGCCGCCAGTTGCCGCTCTTCTCGCTGATCGTGCCCTTCTGGGTGGTGTGGGCATTCGCCGGCTTTCGCGGCATGCTCGGCGTGTGGCCTGCAGCGCTGGTGGCGGGCGTCGCCTTCGCGATCCCGCAATTCCTCGTCTCAAATTTTCACGGGCCCTGGCTGGTGGACATCGTCGCCGCGATCTCGTCGATGATCGCCGTCGCCGTTTTGTTGAAGTTCTGGCAGCCGAAAGACAACCGGGACACTGGCGGCCCGGCGGTCGCCCCGTCCCGAAATTCAGTTCATACGCAAAGCCAGGTCATCCGCGCCTGGGTGCCCTGGGTGTTGTTGAGCCTGCTGGTCTTTCTCTGGGGCGTGCCGCAGATGAAAGATTTCCTCAACGGCGATTACCGGATCAAAACAATAGCCGGTGAAATTGTCACTCACGAGGGTTCAACCAAAATCTCTTTCCCCATAGCCGCCTTGCACAGCGTCGTCGTTCGCACACCGCCCGTGGTTGCGTCGCCAACGCCGGAGAAACCAACCAGGCCGGAAGAAGCCGTCTTCACGTTCAATTGGCTTTCCGCAACCGGCAGCGGGATTCTCGTCTCGGCGATCATCGCTGGTTTCATCATGGGCTTCGGCGCGAAGGAAATCGTGCAGACGTATTGGGAAACGCTGGTGCGCGTGCGTTTTTCGCTTATCACCATTGCGGCCATGCTGGCGCTCGGTTACGTGACGCGCTATTCCGGGAGCGACGCCACGCTCGGTCTCGCCCTGGCCAAAACCGGTGCGTTGTATCCCTTCTTCGGCACGCTGCTGGGCTGGCTGGGCGTCGCTCTGACCGGCTCCGATACCGCGTCCAATGTCCTCTTCGGCAGTCTGCAAAAAATCACGGCGGAACAAACCGGTCTCAGCCCCGTCCTGATGGCAGCGGCGAACAGTTCGGGCGGGGTGATGGGCAAGATGGTGGACGCACAGAGCATCGTCGTCGCCAGCACCGCAACGAACTGGTACGGCCACGAGGACAAGATTCTTCGCTA
>QHPW01000461.1 GCA_003219675.1 Verrucomicrobiota bacterium | reverse complement strand
GAAATTCAAGGACACAAGCAGCGGATCGATAGCTGGATTGCGTTTGCTGTACTCGAGTGTCTCGTTGAGCAGCGCTTGGGCGAAGTTCAACCGGTTATTGACCTCCACCAGCATCGGCTGAAGACTTCGCAACTGGCGGGTCGTTAAAAATACACGCGCCACCAGCAGAGCGGCTGCAAACGCGGCCACGACCAGCACGCCCGCCAACGCTCCGGTGAACCAACTGTTTTTCATAGATGCAACACCCACTTTACTGAGCGGACTTGTGGATTGTCCAATTTGTTTTTCGCCGATCACCAGAGGCACTGCGGGTCCGAGGGTCAAAAGCCAGCTCGACCGGACCGACCCAGCGCCGGCAAAAAAAGTTTGCTTGCTTTCACGCCTCCAAATCCCCAATGTCCGCGCCCTTGCGAACACCGATCTGGTTCCAAATGCGGGAGTTGACTGGCTTATCGACGGGTTGACGACGGAACGGTTTCCAGTCAGAAATACGGCACGTGGCGAAAGAAGAGCCAATCGAACTCATCGGCACCGTGACGCAGGTACTGCCCGGCACGATGTTCCGGGTGGCCCTTCCTAACGGCCACGAGGTGCTGGCCCACATTTCAGGCAAGATGCGGAAAAACTTCATTCGCATCAGCGTCGGTGACAAAGTCAAAGTCGAAATGTCCCCCTACGATCTGGGCAAGGCGCGCATCACCTACCGCGAAGCGTAATCCGGAGGAGATTACTCGTACCGAAGCGCGTCGATGGGATCGAGCCGCGATGCCTTGAGCGAAGGGTAGAAGCCGAAGAAGATGCCGATGGCCGCGCTGACGCCGAAAGCCAGAACGATCGAGCCGCTGGAGGTGAGCGTCGGCCACCCCAATTGCTGCGTCACCAGGCGGGAGCAAGCCACGCCGAAGGCGATTCCCAGGGCTCCTCCGGTCAAACTGAGGGTCACGGCCTCGGTGAGAAACTGCAGCAGGATGTCGAGACCGCGCGCGCCGACCGCCAGGCGCACGCCGATTTCACGCGTGCGTTCGGTCACACTCACCAGCATGATGTTCATCACGCCGATTCCGCCGACAATCAGCGAGATCAAAGCCACGTAAAAGAGCAGCTCCCGCGTCGTCCGCGCCTGCGCGTCGAATAACTCGACTGTTTCCTGCTGTGTGCGCACCATGAAATCGTCGTCCTTTCCTCCCGTGATTCTATGACGCTGTCGCAGGAGATCGGCGACCTGATTGGTTACCGTTCCCAAAATCTGCGGACTTGCTGCCTGGAGCATCAAGGAGCGGAAGGTGAGATCACCGGTCAGCCGCCTCATTGCGCTGGTGTAAGGCACCAACAATATGTCATCCTGGTCACGACCCCACATGTCCGAGCCCTTGGAGGCGAGCACACCGACGATGCGGAATGGAGCGCTTTTCACGCGGACGATCTGCCCGACGGGCTCTTCATCAGCGAACAGGATTTCGGCAGTGGTCTTGCCAATCAGAGCCACTTTATTGGCGTTGCGGACATCAGCTTCGGTGAAATTCTCTCCCGAAGAGCACGGCCAGGAACGGATGTCGATATACTGCGCCCCTACGCCCATGATCTGCGAATTAATGTTCTGGTTGCCGGCCGCCAACTGCGCGAAATTCCGTACCTCCGGGCTGACCCCGTTGACGCCGGCGACCTCCTTGCGGATCGCTTCGTAGTCTTCGGCCGTCAGCGTTCCGGACGAACCAAAACCGCCGCGGAAGCCACCCCGCGACATTGTCCCTGACCAGACGGTGACCACGTTTTGGCCGAGGGCTGCGATGCTCGCCTCCAGTTGCGCCCGGGCGCCGTTGCCGAGGCTGACCATGGCGATGACGGCGGCGACGCCGAAAATGATTCCCAGCATCGTCAGCAGGGTCCGAAGCGTGTTCCGTCTCAAGGCGCGAACGGCAATGCTGAACGTCTTGAGAAGGATCATGGCGCGAGTTGAATGGCTTGTTGTTCCTGTTTGAGTTTCCTGAGTTCTTCAGCCGCATCGAGCCGGCCGGTGACCGGCTGGTCGGTGACGATCCGGCCGTCGCGCATCACCACGGTTCGCATGGCGTAACGCGCGATGTCGAGTTCGTGAGTCACCATGATCACCGTCATGCCACGGCGGTTGAGATCCTGGAAAATGCCCATAATCTCAATGCTCGTGTGGGTGTCGAGGTTGCCGGTCGGCTCATCGGCCAGCAGGAGTTTGGGCTGGTTGACCAGCGCGCGCGCAATAGCGACGCGCTGCTGCTGGCCGCCGGAGAGCTGGCTGGGCTGATGATCGGCGCGCTCGCCAAGGCCGACCAGTTCGAGCGCTTTCTCCGCCCGCTCCCGTTGCTCACGGCCGCGGACTCCGGGACGGGAATAAAGCATGGGCAGTTCGACGTTTTCAAACGCGGACGTGCGCGCCAGGAGATTGAACCCCTGGAAGACAAAGCCGATCTTTTGATTGCGCAAATCCGCGAGCTCGTCGCGCGTCAGCCCGCCAACGTCAACGCCGTCGAGAAAATAGCGGCCCGAGGTCGGACGGTCGAGGCAACCGATGGTGTTCATCATTGTGGATTTGCCGGAGCCGCTCGCGCCCATGATGGCGACAAACTCTCCGGGCTGGATTTCCAGGGAGATGTTCCGCACCGCGTGCACCTCCACTTCGCCTGCGTGATAACTCTTGGAGAAGTTTTCCAGCTTGATGCCGGGTTGCATGGGTGACCAAATGAAAAGTCTTAACGGCCGCGGAAACCGCCGCCGCGCCGGCCAAAGGGACTGCTGCCCTGGGGCGTTTGAACACTCGCGGTGGCGGTTGCAGGCGTGTTCGCCCCGGTGATCACCCTGTCGCCTTCCTTCAGCCCCTCGATCACTTCGCTATAGCTGCCGTCGGTGATCCCGAGTTTAACGTTTACCGGTTTGGCCATCTCGATCTCCCTGCCCGAGGACGAACTGCTCCTGGCCACGACGTAAACGGTTCGCATCACCGGACCCTCCTGCCGGATCGTCGATTCGCCCGAACCGCGAAAACCGCCTGCGCCTCCCACGAACCCGCGGCCGCCTCCTCCACCGCGCCCTCCACCGGGTCCGTCTCCGCTCTGGCCGCGACCGCCGCGCCCGGGAGACTGGAGACGTGCCATCTCGCGTTGTTCGGGCGTCAGAGTCTCCCTCCATTTACGGATCTCTTCAGCGCCACTGGGCTGGCGACCTTCAGCGACCCAGGGGGGTGTGGGCAGGCCGGCTGACGACGTCGCCGAGGCAAGGGCATTGGTCGAGCGGTTGGCGGAACCACCGCTGAAAGCCGCCCCGTTGGTCGAAGACTTGAGAATGGCGTCGTCCGGCGGGCGAAAACGCAGCGCGGAGGTCGGAATCCTGAGCGTGTCGCGTCGCTGCGCGGTGATGATTGAGGCGTTCGCGGTCATGCCCGGCCGAAGCTTCAGGTCGTCGTTATTGACTCCCACAACGGTCGTGTAAGTCACGACGTTTTGATTCGTGGTCGGCGCGTAACGCACCTGTTTGACCGAGCCTTTGAACTGACGCGCCGGGAACGCATCCACGGTGAAGGTGACGGGCTGTCCCTCCTCCACGCCACCCACGTCCGCCTCGGAAACCATAGCATTGATCTCCATTTTACTCAGGTCATTGGCGATCTGGAACAGTTTGGGTGTGTTGAAGCTCGCCGCGACCGTCTGGCCGACTTCAATGGTTCGGTCGATCACCATCCCGTCTATCGGAGCATAAATGGTGGTTCGTTCAAGGTCGGTTCGGACTTTCTTGATTGAGGCTTCGCGGGTTTTGACACTGGCCTCGGCCTGGTGCAGCGCCGCCATCGCCGTGTCGTGGTCGGATTGCGAGATCAGGCGGCTTTTGTAGAGTTCTTCGGCCCGATGGGCGTTGACCTGGGCGAGTTCAAGCCCCGCCTTTGCGTTGGCGAGATCCGCCTCGGCCTGCATCACGTTTGCTTCGAATGTGGACGGCTCAATCTGCGCGAGGATCTGGCCATTGGTCACTTTGGTATTAAAGTCCACAAACAGTTTCTCGATCGTGCCGGAAACCTGGCTGCCCACCTCGACGTTGACCACCGGCGTCAGATTGCCGTTGGCCGTCACGGACTGAATGATTTCGCCGCGTGTGAGGACTGCGCTCTTGAAATCCAGCTCCACATCCTTCGGGCGTTTGACGTAAGCGACGGCGCCAACGGCGATGACCGCGAGAACCACCACGATCAACAACCATTTCATCCTGCTCGATCTCTTTTTTCCTGGCATATCATCAATCTCATTTCCGCAGTGGCCTCATCCTCAGCCTCTCGATCTGACGTCTGCCGGCGCGGCAGTCACAGTCTGAATTTAAATCACGAAGTCAATTCTTTCTTCGCCTCCTCGGGAATGCGACTGGTTTTGCTGCGTCGCTGGTGACGCCCGGAACGATGTTTCGGTTACACGCATGCGTTGCGAATGCCGGCCCTGGGGCGGCAACTACTGAATGCCTTTGAACTACGGACCGTTTCCGCCCGGTCCGGGAGCGCCGCGCGGGGGGCCGTGACGCGACCGTTTGCGGAAGAATTCCTCCCGCTCTCTTTCCATCTGCTTGAGTTTCTGCTGCTGCTCCGGAGTAAGCACGCTGGCAATCTCCTCATTGGAATTGCGAATGAGCGCCTCGATTTCTTTGATTGTCCGCGAATGAATGGCATCCATCTGTTTAGCGCGTTTCTCAAGAATTGGATCTATCTGCCGCACCTGTTCCGGCGTCAGCTTCAGCTCGGACTGCAGACGAAGCAGGACGTGGTCGCAAATCGTCTTGCCATCCGGCGGGTGCGACCATCGTTCCTGCGCGCGCGTCCAGCCCAGGACTCCGCCGGTAATTCCGCCGACGAGAAAGATTGTCGCCAGATAGACGATAATTTTATTCTTGGTCAGGTGGTTCATGGCAACATGCTCACGCGCAGGACGGAGTCGGCAATCGCGACCGAACTCGGCTCTCGTTCCTTCAACGTTTGATAATTCACTGCCAAACTCGCCAGCAGGATGAGGCTGGCGCATACGAGCGCCCCGCGCAGCAGCGGTGCCCACGGCAACGTTTCCGCCGCTTCCCGCTGCCAGCTCCAATCGGCAACGATACGAGTGTCAAAACCGAACGGCATTTCCGCCGCCGGTTCCGGCGGCGCCCGGCGCGCCGCCTCCGCCAGACGCTTCCAATAATTCGGTTTCATCGTTCCTGCTCCATCACTCGGGCAAATTGTTTGCGTAATTTCTTTCGGGCGCGAAACGCCCGCACTTTGATGAGCGACGCGTTCCAGCCGGTCCGTTCCCTGATTTCTTCGACCGATCGCTCTTCCAGATCCAGCATAGTCAGAATCAGGCGGTCTTTGGGCGAAAGGGTTTCCAACATCTTGCGGGCGAGGTCGCGCGAGACCAATTGTTCCGAGGGGTCGGGCTCCCGGGACGTGGACGCTATTTTCTCCAGCACTTCCGCCTCGGCTTCATTCAAGTCCGCCCAGCGCAATTCCGGGCGACATTTTTCCGACCGCAACTGGTTGAGGCAGGTATTGACCGCCACACGCGAGACCCAATGCTCGATCGGCACATTGCCCGAATACTGTTCAAGATGCGCGAAGATCTTGCCGAACACCATCTGTGCCAGGTCTTCTTCGTCCGTCCGGCGCGGCAAATGAGAACGCACGATTTTCATGATCAGGGGATAAAGCTCGCGCACCAGCACCCGCGCCGCGTCTTCGTCCTTCCGCCGCACGCGCTCCACGCAGGCCGCCATGTCCAGGCCGGCCTCAGCCATAGTTTGTTCCATAACGGGAAATCCACATTGCGTGATGACCCCTAAGGGGCACCGACGGTTACACGCTGTAACACTCCAATAACCGAAATCCGCAACGCAGGCGACACCAATCTTTGGGCCTTGAAGTTTGAACCTCCCCCGTCATCCTGACTCCATGCAGATCCACTTCTTCGGCGCCACATGCACCACGACCGGCTCCATGTTCTTGCTCGAAGTCAACCAGCAGCGGCTCCTTTTCGAATGCGGGCTGTTCCAGGGCAAACGCGACGAGTCCATCGAGCGCAACCGTCATTTTCCGTTCGATCCGAAGTCGCTCACGGCCGTCGTTCTCAGTCACGCGCACATTGACCATTGCGGCAATCTGCCAAATCTCTGCCGTCAGGGTTACTCAGGAAACATCTGCTGCACGTTCGCCACCCGCGACCTCGCCGCGATTATGCTCGAAGACTCCGCCGAAATTCAGCGCGCCGACGCCGAGTATATCTCCAAAAAGCGGACCCTGAAAGGCCTTCCGCCGGTCGAACCGCTTTATTCCCCCGGCGACGCGGAGAAGGCCGTCCGCCAGTTCGTCTCCATCAATTATGACCGTCCCTTCCCGGTGATGGACGGCGTCACCGTCACTTTCCGCGACGCCGGCCACATTCTCGGCTCCGCGCAGGTCGTCCTCGA
Organism: Verrucomicrobiota bacterium; assembly: GCA_003219675.1. Lineage (GTDB taxonomy): Bacteria > Verrucomicrobiota > Verrucomicrobiia > Limisphaerales > AV2 > AV2. The sequence goes on along the minus strand of QHPW01000461.1, from coordinate 1,679 downwards.
CATCCGCGAGGCGGGACGCAAGTTCCGCTTTCTGTTCAGCGGCGACATCGGGCGCGGCGACGACGACATTCTCCGCGATCCGGAACCGGTCGGCGATGTCGATTGCCTCCAGATCGAGAGCACCTACGGCGACCGGGAACATTCCGCCAAACAGAGCGCCAACGAGGAAGTCGGCCGGCTCGTGCGCGACACCCTGGACAAGAAGGGCAAAGTCATCATTCCTGCGTTTTCCGTCGGCCGCACCCAGCAAATCGTTTACACGCTGCACCAGCTCGCTTGCGATGGGAAACTTCCCAAGGCGCCTATCTTTGTTGACAGCCCGCTGAGCGTGAACGCCACCGAGGTTTATCGATTACATCCCGAATGTTTCAACGACAGCATCTATCGATTTCTCCGCGAAAAAGAAAATCCGTTCGGCATGGAGAACCTCACTTACATCCGCGAACTCGCCCATTCAATGAAGCTGAACGAACTGAAAGAACCGGCCATCATTATCAGCGCATCGGGCATGTGCGAAGCCGGCCGCATCCGTCACCATTTGAAAAACCACATCGGCAGACCGGAGAACCTGGTCCTGTTCATCGGCTACTGCGCGGAACACACCTTGGGAGCCCAAATCCTCTCCGGCCAGAACCCGGTCAACATTTTCGGCGAACCGCACGAAGTCCGCGCGCGAATCACGTCGCTCGACGCCTTCTCCGGTCACGCGGACAAAAATGAATTGCGCCGTTACGTCGAAGCTCTCACCGGCGACATCAAAAAAATCTTCGTCGTCCACGGCGAGGAATCGCAGGCGATGGCTTTCGGGGAAACACTGCGCGGAATGAAACCAAAAACGGAAGTCTTCGTTCCGGAATACAAACAGTCGGCAACGGTTTGAGGATCGACGAACTTTTGTTGCATATGCAACAAAAGGTTGTAAGCGCAATCCCACCGGTTTGCGGCGAATGCCACGCGGCCTCAAAGCTCCATCGTCCGCAGGACGACTGCATAGAAACCGTTGCTCGCAGTACGGTCCACGTAAACGGTTGGAGAGTCGCCGTTGGGCGGGCCAACAAGAAGCGGCCAGGTTCATGCGGGTTCGGGAGGGGAATCAACCCAGCCTCAGTCCGAGGGAAGAGCGGGCAGCTTGAATTCATCCGCATGATAGGAGCTGCGCACCCTCGGCCCGCTGGCCACGTGCGCGAATCCCATCCGCTCCGCGACCTGTTTGTATTCCGCGAACTTCGCAGGCGGGATGAACTCGACCACCGGCAGATGTTTCAAGGTCGGCTGCAGGTATTGTCCCAACGTAAGAATGTCGCAGCCGACACCGCGCAAATCTTCCATCGCCGACAACAGTTCCTCTTCCTTCTCACCAAGGCCGAGCATCAAGCCCGACTTCGTGTAAATATTCCCGCCGCGCTTCCCCTTCACCTTGCCGAGCACGCTGAGCGACCGGTCGTAGGTCGCGCGATGGCGAACCGACGGCGCTAGACGCCGCACCGTCTCGAGGTTGTGGTTGAAAATGTGCGGGTTCGCCGACAACACCGTGTCAATGGACTCGTCACGATCGTTAAAATCAGGAACGAGCACTTCGATGACGATGCCGGGGTTCAAAGCGCGCACCGCTTCGATGGTGCGTCGGAAATGTTCCGCGCCGCCATCGGGCAGATCGTCCCGCGCCACGGCCGTGATGA
>QHPW01000123.1:14704-19783 GCA_003219675.1 Verrucomicrobiota bacterium | reverse complement strand
ACAAAAACTTTGTCAACAAGTTATCTTCGCACTTCGCCGACCCGTCCGCGGTGCCAATAATCCATTTTGACCGCCCGTTCCTGCGTGAAAACACTTTTCGTTTCCGTTCTGAAATTGCCTGCTCGCGAAGCAGTTGACCGATGGTTAAGGCTTGACGAGTGGTCGGAATCTGTTTGCATAACCGCATGAAATTGAAATTCTTCACACTGCTGGCGCTGAGTTGTTTGTTGTTTTGGGCCGCCGGCTGCGTTTCCACCCCGAAGGATGATCTCGTGTTCGGATTGCCGGGAAAGGACAAGATTGTCAGCCGATATGAACTGCCTTACGACAAGGTAAAAGCCGCCGCCATCACGGTGCTCAAGCGCAATGGCACGCTCGTCGGCGATGATCTTGTCAGAAAGGTGCTCGAAGCAAGGATTGACACCGCCAAAGTGTACGTCGCGCTCGACGACAGCGAACCCAAAATCACCAAGGTAACCGTGCAGGTGCGCCGCGGCGCGGTTGCGGACATCGACCTCTCCAGCGAAGTGGACAAACAGATTTACGGCCAACTGCTCGTTAATCACTGATCCCCGGCCTGCCTTTCAACCCGATGTTCTGTTCGTAACTGCCCAGCTTCACCACCGGGCTCTCTTTCTTCCCGCGCAGTTCCAGGCGCAGATGGGCCATCCGATTTTTCGCGCTTTCCGCCGCCGCTGACCTGGGAAACAGGTCGATAATGCGTTGTAATACCTCCCGCGCTGCGGCCAGATCCGAGCCATGCCTGACGCGAAGATCCGCGAGCATGTTGAGCCAATGCACCGCTTGCTTCGCCGGTAAGTTCGGTTGCGCGAGCAATTCCTCCACTTGATCCGCAGCAAGGTCCAGCCGCTGGTAGTGTTCTGCGTAAATCAATGCAAGCCTTTCACGCGCTTCGCCGTCCTGTGGATGCTGCTCCAGATGCCTGACCAGGCTCGCAGCCACAGTCGCGGGATCCTCCTTCGGCGGCCTCACCGTCACTGGCTCTCGAAGCAGTCCAATGTTCTCCTGATACTGTCCGAGTTTGATGCGGTGGGGCTCGTTCTTCTCGGCAAGCATTTCCGACGGGGTCAAATGGGCGATGCGTTGACCTGCGTGGTACGCCTGCTCGGTTTCGGGGAACATCTGAATAATTCGTTCCAGCGCCTCGCGCGCCGAATCCGGATCCTGGCCATGCTTCAACTGCCAATCGGCCAGCCGGTTCAAGGCCAGGGTCAGGTTTATGGGCGACTGATTTGGCGCGCTCATCAACAAACGCTCGATGGTCATCTGCGCGCCGGGCAGGTCGTTCAGGTTCTCCGCCTGGATCTCGGCCAGCATCAACATGCCGTTGAAATCGTCCGGAAACCTCGCCAGTTGTTTGCGGATCTCAACGACAGCCTCGAGATACTTCCCCTGTTTTCGCCTCGCTTCCGCAATCGAGTAGAACGGCGCCGGCACAACTTCCTGTTCGCCGCCGTCGAACAAGCTCGTCAACGGCTTGCCGAAAAAGTCCGCGATATTAGCGCCCCAGGTGATTCCCAGAACGATGCCACAAACGGCGCAGGCGATTCCTATGATGAACGCGGCTCCATAGCCGCCACCACTCGTGAAATTGGACCTCGCGACCCACCATGTAATGCCACCCATCACCGCGGTGATGGCCCACTTCGAAATCAGCCGGGGCGGATCATCGCTTTTTTTCAACCAGCGATAAAGAACCCAGCCGATGATCCCAACGCACAAGATCAACTCCAGAACGCCGGCAATTTTTGGCCAGAGCCAGTTCATAACTGGTTCCACGGTCTTGCAACCGCGCATGGGGGCCATGAACCCGGGCGTAGCGGCGTCTCGGCAGAGCGCCGCAATTCGTGGGAACAACAGCCAGCGGCGCTCTGCCGAGACGCCGCTACGAGGAGACGGTTCATGGAGAGCCTCCACGGTTGCCACCGCGCAGTGGCACCAGGAACCAACTCCTCCTCGTTCTCGTCCTCGTCCTCGTCCTCGAAACCGAGTCGGCCAGTCGAGGACGAGGACGAGAACGAGGAGGAGGACGAACGGTACGGTTCATGGAAGGGTTCATTGAGATTTGGCCAGCGCCGCTTATCGCGAGGCGGTGTCAGGATTGACTCGCCCGTTTGGCGATGCGGTCCGGGTTGCGAGCCCGGCTCAATGCGGTGTCATAGCTGATTTGGCAGCGCGAATAGAGATCGTAAAGGCACGCGTCCATCAACACCATGCCGTCTTTGCCGCCCGTTTGGATGCAGTTCTCCAACTGGTGCAGGTTGTTTTCCCGTATCAGATTGCGGACCGCGCTGTTGGCAACCAACAGTTCATACGCCAGTACACGGCGGGAACGGTCCACCGACGGGAGCAATTCCTGGGCGATGATTCCCTGCAAGGCATTGGCCAGTTGAAGCACGATCTGCCGTTGCGCGCTGCCTTCAAACACGCCGACGATTCGTTCCAACGCCAGGGCGACATTCGGCGAGTGAAGGGTCGCCAGCACCAGATGGCCGGTTTCCGCCGCCTTCAGCGCGGTCGCCATGGCTTCGTGGTCGCGCACTTCACCCACCACGATGACATCCGGGTCCTGTCGTAGTCCGTGGACCAGCGCGCGGTTGAACGAATGGGTGTCGGTCAGGACCTCTTGCTGGACAACAATCGCCCGCTTGTTTTCGTGCACGTACTCGATTGGGTCCTCGATCGTGATGATCTTGCATCGGCGCTCCCCGTTGATGACGTCCACCATGTAGTTGAGCGTTGTGGTCTTGCCGGCTCCGGTCGGGCCGGTGATCAGGAACAGACCGTTTGGCCGGCGCGCCAATTCGTCAATCTTCGCCGGCAGTCCCAACTCCTCGCGGCTGGGAATCCGGTCGCCGCAGAGTCGGAAGCTCAATTCCGGATGGCCGTTTCTCCGGTAAAGAGTCACCCGCACCCGGCCCGCCAACGGATGCAGCAGCGAAATGCAGAGCTCCCACTCGCGCTCGAATTTTTCGCGTTGAACCTCATTAAGCAACCCTTCGGCCATCGATGTGATCAGTTCCGGCGTCAAGCCATCCTCGTCCGCGAGGATGATTTCACCGTTGACACGGTAGGCGGGCGGTACTCCCGCGATCAGATGCAGGTCGGATGCGCCAAACTCGTTTGCCGCCTCCAGCAACTTGTCCAACCACGACGAATTCATTCGTGAAAGAGCCAGCGCCAGCGGCCGCGAACCTTTTCCCAGAACCCAACCTGGTAGAGTTTTCTCAAGGCCGCGTCCGCCTCCCGGCCGTGCAAGCTGACCTCCCGCGCGTGCTGGAACGAGATTTTGGCCGGACGCGCCAGCCCGAGTGCCTGCTGGCAGTGACCCAGTTGCAACCACAGGACACCCTGGCCGGAATTCAACTCCAATGCCCGCTGCAGGAGTTTCACAGCCAACGCGAATTTCCTGTAGTAATAATGGATTCTTGCGGCCAGGCATCGAACGAACCAATCCCTCGGCGCCAGCGCGAGCGCTTTTTCAAAGCAGTAATCCGCGCGCGGGCCAGCCAGACGTATGGGGTTTCACCGCGTTCCTCGAGCGAAGCGTCCGAGTAGGCCAGCGCCGCCTTCAAATCGCCAAGCTGGGCCAGAGCCACCGCTTTCGCCGCCAGCAGTTCCGGATCGTTGGAGAACCGTTCAAGTGCCTTGTCCGACCATTGCTTGGCCTCCTGAAATTCGCCCAACTCAATGAGCATTCGCACCTGGCCGGCCCACTCAGCGGTGTTGGTTGGATTGAATTCGAGGACCCTGGCGTAGTGTCGCAAGGCCTCTTCAAACTGGCCGTTCTCGAACGCCGCCAGCGCTTGCGAGAAATAATACGCTTCGTCCTTAACCGTGGACCTGGAACCGCCGGGCTGCTGATGCTCCAATTGCCCGTCAAACTCCCCGCTGAACTCCAGATTGTTGAAACGACTCATGGCAAAATCTGACGCCGCCAAAACCAGTGCCGAAATGGTTTCCCCACAAACTCTGACTCCGCGACCAGGGCACTCTGACGCATTAGTTGGATAATCGCATCGTTCTGTTGTGGATTTCCTGAGATAGGTATAGCCGATTCCGGCCAAATAAACCAGTGCTTTTCGGGAACAATCCATGTTTCATTGCGGGGCATAAATGATCGTCGGGGAAACGTTACCCCATTGACCTCGGCGGTTTGCGCTGTGAATACGATCCGGTCGCCGGCAACGGCCTGCACCCGGCCGAGTCCCAGGCCGCCCGCCAGGTAAAAATGGTCCACCGATCGGGGCTCGATTCGATATGCTACCACCTCGCCTCGCCTGACCGAAGCCGCAGATTGCCGGGCTCTGACCACCACGACCTTGTTCCCCGCCCTTAACGGCAGCGCCACCCGATTTTCAAATTGCGTTCGCAGCGGATAATAAATGCAAAGGTACACAAGCGAGAATGCCATCAACGACAAAACCAGGCGCCGTCGAAAATCCAGCTCGAACGATTGGCGCCCGATTAAATACAACACGCTGGACACATGAAGCGAGATCATCACCCCCAGGGCCAGACTCGAAATGGAATACCCCAACCAAACGATGAACACGATCGCCGCCACGGCGTAGCTGCTGAGGATCGCCCGGGCTATGGTTCGTTGTCCGTAAGCCGCAAACGCGAATCCTGGCAACAGCAAACCCAACGAAACGCGGCGAACGCTGGCCGAGGAAGGCAGTGGGATTCTGTCCAGATGAAGGCCGCGCCGAAGCCGGGAACAAAAATAGAAAGCCGGGCTGTACCACCGCGCTCGCGGCGGATAATACGCCTTTGGCATGTCATTCATCCCGACCATCGCTCACAAGCAGGTTGTCCGCGTCATCCTCGACTCACACGGCACTCTCGAAAGAACTTCTCTTTTAACCTCGTTGCTCAATGTGATACTGCACTTCCTCCTCCGGATCGTAATATTCACTGGTCAGGCGTTGCGTCCGCATCTCCCCGACCATCTGCTCGAACATCTTCACCGCTGCGAGACACCCTTTGCCCTTGTAACCCTTCACCTGCAATTCGACGCAGCCGTCCGGTCCGATGGTAATTTCAAATTCGCGTTGC
>QHPW01000123.1:0-14573 GCA_003219675.1 Verrucomicrobiota bacterium | reverse complement strand
TTCGGCTTCGCTGTAGCCCTCACCCGTGACGCATAGAGAGGCTTTGCCGCGCGCGTCGCGGGCGAATGTGACCGTCACACCGTCGCGGGCGACTGCGATGCGCTGGTCGCGGTTCAGCGTGTCCATGACCAGTTCGCTCTGCTGGATTTCGAGATCAACGCGATTGACGGATTTCAATTGGGCGGCGGCTTGGTTCGCCTTCTCGGTTTCTTCGACCAACGTATAGCCGAGCGAGGTCGCCGCCGCCATGACCGCCGCGCTGAAGGCCGGCCAGGCGGCAATCACAACCGGCGTTAAGATGCACACGCAACTCATAAACTCTTTGCCCGTCGCCCAACTCCGAACGGTCAATTCAACGGATTAGACCGGACGGTCCATTCCCCCTCACGCGGAAAGGCGGGAAATTTTTGAGATTCGACTCGAAGGAAAAACGAGCCGAAGAAGCAAGGCAGCAACCCTCGGTCTTTCCGCTTCCGCGGGCGGATCAAAATTCCATTCGCCGAAGCTGGCTTTCCGCGCCGGCCGCGCGGGCGACGCTGGCATTTCGCGCCCGTCCTTCGGCCCAACTGCGCAATCGATTGATTTGCTCGTCCATCGTCTTCGCCAGCGGCACGGTCTGTCGCAACGCCTCCAGGATGTGCTCGGTGGTCAGTTCGACCTTGGCGTAAAACGCGTCGTAGAGCGCGCTGATGACGGCCTGTTCGATTTCAGCGCCGCTGAAGTTCTCGCCGCGCTTCGCAAGCGTCTCCACGTCGAACAGTTGCGGGTCGCGATCGCGCTTTGCCAAATGAATGCGGAAGATCTCGGTGCGCTCCTCGTTCGAGGGCAAATCGACAAAGAAGATCTCGTCGAGCCGGCCTTTGCGCATCAGTTCAGGCGGCAACTGCGAAATATCATTGGCCGTGGCGACGACGAATACCGGGGCGGTCTTTTCCGAAAGCCAGGTCAGGAAAGTTCCAAAGACCCGCGCGGTCGTTCCGCCATCGGTCGCGCCTGATCCTTGCGAACCCGCAAAAGCCTTGTCAATTTCGTCCACCCACAGGATCGCCGGAGCTACCGACTCGGCGACCGCGATGGCCCGGCGCACATTTTCCTCCGAGGAACCGACCAGACTGCCGAACATCCGGCCCATGTCGAACCGCAGCAGCGGCAGTTGCCAGAGACACGAGACGGCTTTCGCGCTCAAGCTCTTTCCACAGCCTTGCACACCGAGCATCAAAATGCCCTTCGGCGCGGGCAGGCCGAACGCGCGCGCCTCGTCGGTGAACGCCACCGCCCGCTTCTGGAGCCAATCCTTCAGCACCGCCAGTCCGCCAACGCTGGAAAACGTCTCGTTGGTCGCGTAGTATTCGAGCAACCCGCTCTTGCGGATAATCTGCTGCTTCTCGGCAAAGACCTCGTTGACGTCGTCGCCGCTCAAGCGCTCGTCCTTCACAATGATTTTCGCGAACACGTTTTCCGCTTCGCCGAGCGTCAGGCCCAGCGCAGCCTGCAAGAGCCGCTCGCGACCCGCCTCATCGAGGTCGATCTTCACCTGTTTGAACTGCTTCACGTCCTCGACAATTTTGTCGAGCAACGCCGACAGGTCCTCGCGCGTCGGGAGCGGGAAATTGAGCATCGTGATTTCTTTTTCCAGTTCGGCGGGGATTTCCAGAACGGGTGAAACCAGAACGATGGTCTTGAAGCTGTTTTTGAGTTGCAGCGCGATTTCCTTGAGCTTGCGGATCACGGCGAAGTTGTTCTTCGTCAGAAACGGATGAAAATCCTTGAACACGAAAATCGCAGGGTCCACCTGATCAATGACCTGATCCAGGGCGACCAGCGGGTCTTTCGTCGGAGCGTTGCGGTGTTTTTGCGATTGGATGGAGGTGCCGGCAGGCACGATGCCGGTGCTGAAACTCCATTCAAAAACCTTCTTCTGCCGCCGCTGCGCGATTCCAACGACTAATTGCTGCACCCGCGACTCCTCAGCGGAGACGACATAGAGGATCGGGTAACGGGCGCGAATGAGCGTTTCCAGTTCCTGGTCGAAATTCATTTTGTTGTGTCCGTCTTCCGGGCTTCGTTTTGACCGCCCGCGATCCGAGCTGCTCGAGGCTGGATTTGTTCGTCGGCAGGATTCAGGTCGCTCAACAGCGCGGCGAACAAAGGAGTCAAATTGTGGACCAGAATCCTCCCATCGGGCAGAAGCAACACCTCGGTGATCAGAGGCGATTTTGGCAACGGGGTTGTGTTCATGTCATCCTGTGCCCGCGGCCGAGATGAGTGTTTGAGCCAGACCCCGCAGCTATGGCTTTGACCTTGTTCATCGCACGAGATTGAGACGGCATTCGCGCGCGATGCGCCCCGCGCTTTCGCTTTCCGCGATCGCGACCGTCCGCCGCAATTCACCATGCCGCGCCGAACGCCAGCCCGGCCAGAAACCGCTCCGCAGATTCACCTTTATGCCAGGCAGATTTTCGTCGAGCCACCGGGCCACTTGCGCCCAACAACAATCGACATGATCCGGCATGACCAGGTGCCGCACGATGAGTTCGCTGTGCTCCCGCGCCAATCGTAGCGCACAGGCGTCGTTGCCGAACTTGTAATCCGCCAGCCAGACATCGAACAAACCGTCGAGCAATTCGCGGGCTTGAGCCGAACCGTGCGCGTTGGTTTTCCAGACCAGTTTGGCGTTGTCCGGCAATTCGGCGACAATTTCCAGCACTGACGGAAGGTGAACCGTCGGTTCGCCACCCAAAATCATGACGGTCCTCGCGCCCTCGTCCAGCGCGGCCTGCGCTTTTGCCGCAAGCGCAACCGCATCGAGCGGTTCACCGGCTTGCGGATTCCAACTTTCGGCGCCGGTGATGCAGAAGCTGCACCGCAGGTCGCAACCACTCAACGCGATGGCGAACGTGGGAATCAGTTCGAGTTCGTCCGAAACTTCGACTTGCGCCATAAATACGCGAGTCTCGACGCCGGCATGGCAAAGCCCGCGTTCGCCGGCGAGCCGGTTCACGCCGCAGTGATGGGCACACAAATGGCACTCGGCCAGCGCGGCGCGCGCGGCCTCAACCCGCGAACGAGCCATCTCTGACCTTCCGAGCCGGACAGGTCTGGTTACGACGTCTTCGGCGCAAATCATGGATTGGTTAACGGCGCGCGAACCAACGTTGCCACCAGGACCGCGGCGGTTTTGGCTCCCGGGCAATCGAATCGGCCACGCGACGGGCGAGCGCAGGCGGCACTTCGGTTTGCGCGGCATCTTCCCGAAGCATCTCTTCGACGGAGGCAAATTCGCGCGCGGCCTGGTGCTGGCCTGTCTGCTCGACAGTCTCCTCCTTTTGTTGTTGCTGTAATTTCGCGGTTTTCGGGTCCATAGGTTCAGGTGAATTTCTGGAACTGCGCGACGAAAGCTTTGCGCGCCCGGTGCAGTTTGCCACGAACGGCATCGGCGCTTTGCTCGGTCAACGTCGCAATCTCCTCGTAACTCATTTGTTGGTCCGCCACGAGAAGCAACAAGAGCCGATATTCCTCCGGCAACACATCAAGGGTCTTCTGAATGCGTTGACCGAGTTCCTTGATTTCAAGCACGCGCAACGGACTCTCCGAGCTGGCCACGGCCGTTTCCCAAAGGCTGTCGTCGGCGTTGTTCACCATGTGCCGCTGGTGCCAGGTCTGGAGAAGATTTTTGCAGTGGTTGATGGTGATGCGGTAAAGCCAGGTCCGCATCGCCGAGTCGCCGCGGAATTCACCGAGCTTGCGATAGGCCTTCAGGAACACGTCGTGGGTCGCGTCTTCGGCCTGGGTCGGGTCGCCCAGGAAGCGGAGCGCGAGGTAGAAAATCTGGCGTGAGTGCTCCTCGTAAATCGCGCCGAACCCCAGTGACTGCCAGTTCGGCTGGTCGCCGATGGATGGAGGTCCGTCGCCGGCAGGCCGGGTCGTTGAATCCGGGACGGCTTTTGGGCGAGCCTCGTCAAAGGCAAATGCGGATCCAGCTTCTACAGGCTTCGCCATTGAAATAGATGATGCCATCGCCCATTAGACAGGAATTTGGCCAAAAAGTCACGCCGGGAAGCGAGGAGGTATGCCCCGGTCTCAAGCCTGCTCTTGTATTACTCCCAATCGTGCCCTATTCAGTCGCGTTCTGTTCGTACTGGAATTCGAGAACGGTTTGCGAATCCGTTTTGGCGTCGCGCATCTCCATGTTCTTCAGCTCCCACTTTCCATGTACCTTGGCCACACTGCCGACTTCGAATTCTTTGAGCAGTTTGTTGTCCGGTCCGTAAGCTTCCGCCAGAATCGGCTTGCCTGTTTTTGCGTCAATCCAGGAGCGCACGCGCGTGTATCCGGCGGCGCCGCGGCGCGGGTTCACGCTTTCGAGCACCTTGCAAGGACGACCCTTGCGCATCCGGATTTTCGCCTCTTCAACGATGCGTTGTTCGGGCCAATGCAGAAATTCCAGGCCGAGGTCAGCCAGCCAAAAATCCGAATGCGCGAACGGGATCATTGCCTGGTCGCCCCTCAGCACGCGTGGTTCGGAGGATGAAACGGTTGTGCCAATCGATCGAGCCAGCAGATAGCGGTTAGGCTCGTTCCCGGCTTGCAGAACAATCAATTTCTCGACGCGATTCCCATCCGGCAGCGTCTCGTAGATGCTCTGCCAGGTCTCGTCGCCGACGATGATCTGATAGCGGAACGGAACTCTGGTGCGCCGGCCGTCCGCGCCGCGAACCTTGATGACACCTTGGACCTCCAGGTCCTGCTCCGGCTTCATCGAACGCAACTCCGCCGCCAGGGCCTGGCCTTCGGCGATGGAGCCTGGACTCGGTTTAGTTGCCCCGCGCGCCAAACAAACTCCCAAAAGCGCCAGACTCGAGAAGAAAGCTGTTCGACGGAACGTCATTTTGAGCGCAAGGCCAGCGGCAAAATCTCGGAGATCTGGCGGACAAAGTGGGCCTTGACCTTGTGGCGGACCTCCGCCGGAACGTCCACCCAGTCCTTCCGATTCTGATCCGGCAGGAGGACATGCCTGATCCCGGCCCGGCTGGCGGCAAGCACTTTCTCTTTTATGCCGCCGACCGGCAACACGCGACCGCGCAAACTGATTTCTCCCGTCATCGCGACATCGGAACGGACCCGCCTCTGCGAGAGCAACGACGCCAGCGCTGCCACGATCGTCACGCCGGCGCTCGGGCCGTCCTTGGGCGTCGCGCCGGCGGGCACATGGATGTGAATGTCCTGTTTTTCGAACTCATTGAAGTCCAGTTTCAGCGCCCTGGATTGGCTGCGCAAATAGGTCAGCGCCGTCTGGGCGCTCTCCTTCATCACCTCACCCAGTGAACCGGTCAACAGCAGCTTGCCTGTGCCGGCCATGCGGGTCGCCTCAATAAACAGGATGTCGCCGCCCACGGGTGTCCAGGCCAGTCCGACGGCGACGCCCGACTCGGTGATCGCTTCAGCCATCTCGGTTTCAAATTTCGCAGGGCCGAGATAATCCGCCAGTTCACCCGGGCCGATGGTCAGCGGCCGGAGCAACCCGTGGCGGCTGACGATCTTGCGCGCCGCCTTGCGCGTCAACGCGGCGATCTCGCGTTCCAACTGACGCACGCCGGCTTCGCGCGTGTGATCCTGGATCAGGCGCTTCAGAGTTGCGTCGGGCAATTTGACCAGCTTGGCCTTCAATCCGTGCTCTTCCAACTGGCGGGGCACCAGATATCGTCTGGCGATTTGCAACTTTTCCGTCGCCGTGTAGCTGGGCAGCTCAATCACTTCGAGCCGGTCACGCAACGCGGGATGAATCGGGTCAAGCCAATTGGCTGTGGTCACGAACAGCACGGGCGACAAATCAAAGGGCATGTCAAGATAGTTGTCTGTGAACGTGTAGTTCTGTTGCGGATCGAGGACTTCGAGCAACGCTGCCGCAGGGTCGCCGCGAAAGTCCGAGCCGACCTTGTCAATTTCGTCGAGCAAAATGACGGGATTGTTGCTCTCCACGCGTCGCAAACTTTGGATGATGCGTCCCGGCAGCGCGCCGACATAAGTGCGGCGATGCCCGCGTATCTCGGCGTCGTCTCGCATGCCGCCGAGCGCAATGCGCGCGAACTTGCGCCCCAATGCGTCAGCCACACTCCGGCCCAGGGAGGTTTTTCCCACGCCCGGCGGACCGACCAGACAAAGGATCGGCCCCTTCAATTTGTTCTTCAGCTTTATGACCGCCAGAAATTCAAGCAGCCGGTCCTTCACCCTGGTCAGGCCGTAGTGTTGCTCGTCCAGAATGCGGGCGGCGGCGGCAAGGTCAATTTTGTCCTCGGTCGATTTCGACCAGGGCAGATTGACGATCCAATCCAGATAGTTGCGTGAGACGGTGTATTCGGGTGTCGTAGGCGGAATTTGCTGCAACCGTTCCAGCTCCTTCAGCGCGATTTTTTTCGCCTCCTCGCGGAGCTGGTTGTTCTCGATCTGTTCGCGGAGTGAGTTAATCTCGCTGGTCGCCGGATCCGACTCCCCAAGTTCGCGCTGAATCGCGCGAATTTGTTCGCGCAGAAAGAAGTCGCGCTGGCTCTTGCTCATCGACGACGCGACTTCCTTCTGGATTTTCGAGCCCAGCGTCAGCACCTCGAGCTCGCGGCTCAACAGCGGCAGAAGCCGGGTCAGCCGCTCTTTGACCAGGTGGGTTTCGAGCAACTGCTGCCGTTCTTCCAGAGCCCGGATGCTCCGTGTTCAGCGCCGCGACTTTGACTTCGTCGGACATCGCGGGCGAGAGATCGATGATTTCCTGGAATTGTCGCTGCGCGTTGCGGGTCATCGCAGTCAGTTCAAGCGATTGTTCGACGACGTCCCGGATCACTTCGATCTTGGCGCGCAGATAAGGCTCGTGCGATTCGTAGTGGCCGATCCGAAAACGACGCAAGCCTTCAACCAGCACCCGCACGGTGTTGTCCGGGAACTTCGACATTTTCAGAACCCGCACCGCGCAACCGTGGTTCCACAAATCGACGGGCGTGGGATTCTCCACCTCCGGCTTCTTCTGCAGCACCAGACCGATGAAACGGTCGCCAGCCACCACATCGTCAATCAGACGAATGCTCGCCGCCGACTCCACCAGCAAAGGCGCCACCATTCCGGGAAAAATCACGATGTCAGACAGGCCGAGGATGGGCAAAACCTCCGGCAGCGACTTGCCGCCGGAGCGCGCGATGACGGTGTCCGTGCCGCTGGGCGCGCCAAGAATGCTGATGAATTCAGTATCCGGTGAGGTCATTTTATAGCCGCTCTCATGGTTAGATGTCGGAGCCGGCCAAAAAGTTCAGGAATTTTAACTCTCTCCGGAATGGATGGAAACTGAAATCGGCTTTTGGGAAGGCTTGGTTTGTTCGGGCACGTCAACGCGCAAAAACCCGTTTTGATACGCGGCTTTGGCCTGGCTTAAATCATAACCGGACGGCACTTCGATGATGCTTTCAAATGCGCCGTAATTGATCTCCATGACCAGAAAAGTGCATTTGGGAGCACGACAACCATCAGGGCGATGGCCGCTGATCTTCAACCGGTTCCCCTCGACCGCAAGCTCCAAATCCTCCTTGCGCATGCCGGCCAGCTCGACCTTGATCACCAGACCGCCATCAGTCGCATAGACGTCGGTGTTGGGGACCCAATAGGTTTCGGAGGAATCCAGACCGCTGCTTTGCGGTCGCTTAACAAAATGCAGGGATGTAGAAACTTTGTTCAGGGCCATGATCAGGTCGAAAAGTATATCAACAATTGAAGTTGCGCAAGGCGCAGGTCACAGGGATTTGACGATGATTTGCCGGCGCTCGCCCTTGCGCGCGTGAAAAACGATGGAACCCTCTGGCGCGGACTGGCCGGACGTAGAGCAGCCGCAATGGGTCTTCCGATCGAAGTTGAACTTGCGCCGGCGCAGCCGTGCCCTGAGAAAAACCCCGACGCGGCACCATACTCCAAGCCGGCATGTTCGCAACAGAGATTATTGAAATAACCGGCGCTTCCACCCCCCGCCCACCACCCGTGGCCGGGTTCGTTTCGTCGCCCTCCGGCAAGGTCTTTCGCCTGATCTTGCGGCCCATGCGCCATCAGGACGCTTTTGCTTTTTCCTGCGTGATCCGTTCCGGATGCGAATAAACATTGAAGGATTCGCCACGCAGAAAGCCCACCAACGTCTGCCCGCTGGCGCGTGCGAAGTCCACCGCCAAACTCGACGGCGCGGAGACCGCGCACACGACCGGGATCCGCGCCGCCAGCGCCTTCTGCATGATTTCAAACGACGCGCGCCCGCTGACCATGAGGATATGCGCGTCGAACGGCAGTTGGCTTTGAAGGAAACCGTAACCGATGACTTTGTCCGCCGCATTGTGTCGGCCAACATCCTCGCGCAGGACGACCAAAGTGCCTTTGGAGTCAAAAACCGCCGCGGCGTGAAGACCGCCGCTCCGTTCAAACGCTTCCTGCTGCCGGCGCATCCGCCCGGGCAACTGGAGGACTGTTCCCGATTCAATCGTCCGTTTGCTGTGGACCGGCTTGAAGTGCTGATGAACGGCTTCGATCGTTGCTTTGCCGCAAAGGCCGCAACTGGACGAAGCGAAAACGTGCCGAGTGAGCCGGGCAAAATTCACTTTCACGTCTTGCGACAGGAAAACGTTCAGCACATTGTTCTCCCTGTTTCGTGGGTAAGGGTCGATCTCCAAAATATCTTCAGGATGGCGAAGCAAACCTTCCGTGAGCAGAAATCCGACAGCCAGTTCCTCGTTGACGCTCACCGGCGGGTGTCCACGCGAATCTCGAGCGGCTCTTCTCTTGCGAGCATGTCCGTGTGCCGCTTTGGCGTTGAGTTCGGCTGCCAACGCACAACTTCAGTCATCGTGTCTGCAGGGTTGTCTCGTTTTTTCATTCTGCTTCGCGCGCGAGTGAGTCTGCGGTCGGCGGTGCCTTTCCATCCTTCGCCGCGGAGGGCAAAAGACGGACGACCTCGTCGGAAGGCTCATCTCCTTTCAAGCGACTCTCTCCACGTTTACTCGAGCGTTGCAGACAGGCACACCCCCGGCGGGATCAGTGACGCCGCGCCGGATGATGACGTTGCCTTCGGGCCAATGGATTTGTAGATTGCCTCGCGCAATCGGCGCGAGAAAAATCCGGCCCGCGAAGCTGCCCAGATCGTTCCTCAAAATAACACGGTCGTTTTTGACGAGGTGCAGCGCCGCCGCGTCATCGGGATTCATCAGCACAGCATCACGCGGCGCGCCGTTGATCGGGTCAACCTCGGCGTAGATGAGCGAGTTGAATTGTTTGCCACGTCGGGTGGAGACCCGGAATATGGATGGCGCGGGTCCGGTTCCACCCGCGCCCGGTCTCCTGGAATTCAGGGTCGCCGCGGAAATCGGTCTTCCCGAATCAGGAAGGGCCACAGGGCGAAAATGCGCTTATTGGAAGGCGTCGCCGGTGCTTTTAAAGCGTTGAATGCCGTCGTAGAACGGAACCACGCGGGCAATTTCCTCGCGCACTTTCCGGCCGGTCTCGCACCCCACCAGGTGCGCACGATCAGGGTGAATCGCGGCGGCGAGGTCGCGCAGGATTTTCCATTCGGCCTTCGACTCGCCGATCTGGCGCGGAATTTCCGGGCTGAACATGACGCGTCGCTCCGTGCTCGTTTCCGTCCCGCCATCGTCCTGCTCGTAGCGCGTTTTCGCCGGGAGCAAAAGCACTTCCCCCTTCGCTTCGATGAACATCTGGTCGGTAAGAATGATGTCCTGGTGAACTCGTGTTGGCACATTGGCCAAAGCGCTTCGTACGTACTCCGGCTCGGGCAGCGTGCGCAAAAAATTTCCACCGAGACAATAAAACAAATCGAGTTGACCTCGCGCGCAGGCCTCAACCATTTCCGGCGCAGTGAGACCGATCCAGTCCGGAACAGAAAAACCGTATTGGTCGGAAAGGTTTTGCGCGTTCTGACGATTGATTGGTTTTCCAGCCGGAAACACGGTCGCATAAGCGCCCATCTCGGCGCCGCCTTGCACAGACGAATGGCCGCGAATCGGCATCAGTCCGCACTTGTCGCGGCCGACGAACCCCTTCACGAGGCCCAGGTTCAGAATCATTTGCACTGCGTCACCGCCGAAGGCGTGTTGGGTAATCCCCATGCTCCAGACCAGCACGGCAGTTGCCGCGTCGCGGATCAACCCGGCGAATTCCTGCATCCCGGCACGGTCCAGACCGCATTGCGCTTCCAGCTGCGCGAATTCCAGATTTGCGCTTTGCGATTTGAGTTCGTCGAAAGCAACAGTGTGGTTGCGGATAAACCTTTCGTCAACCCACCCATTCGCGATGAGGATCTTCAGCACTCCCCACAGAAAGGCTATGTCGCCGCCCTGCGAAACTGGAAACCAGTAATCAGCGAGGCCGGTGCCGAACAATGCACTGCTCAACGTGGACGGCACCCAGTAACGCGCCATGCCCGGTTCGAAGTACGGGTTCACCAGCAACACCTTTGCGCCCCGTTTCTTGGCTTCATGCAGATACTTCGTCGTCACCGGTTGGTCGTTGGCCGGATTTGCGCCGAAGAAAATGATCAAGTCAGTTCCGTACCAGTCTTTGTAACTGCATGTGGTCGCGGCGACACCAACAGCATGTTTCATCGCCGCGGTGCTTGGCGCATGGCAGAGGCGGGCCGCGTTATCAATGTTGTTGGTGCCAAGGAAACGCGCAACCTTTTGCGCCACATAATAGACTTCATTTGTGATACCGCGCGAGGTGAGAAACAGCGCCCAACGCCGGGGATCCGTGGCGCGGATTCTCCTGGCCACAAGTTGATATGCCTCATCCCAGGAGATGCGACGGAAACCCTTTGCTCCCGTTTCACGAAGCATCGGATAAGACAAACGACCCAACTCGCGGAGTTGCGCGTTGTCGAGTGATTTCAGTTTGGAAACATCCTCCAGGAGGCTGGCGTCCAGTTCCGGCATGGTGTTCAGCCGAAGCAGATTCAACCGGGTCATGCAAAGATGAACACCCTTGATGGTCCAGTCATGGAAGCCGGCAACCCCGAGCGCGCAGCCATCGCAAACTCCCTGGCTCAAAACTTTCCAGGCGTAGCCAAGGTTGTCGCGGTTCTTCCACGCCACCTTCGCCATGTCGCGGAAATGATGCGGTTTCACCTGCCCAAGACCGAATGGCACGGCCGATCTGAGCCGCCCCTTCCAGTCCTTTTGGATTTTGTGCGTGGCCATCGAATTTACCGCGTCGACGCAAGGGCGCGGAGGCCCGCGGCACTCCGCAATGGTTCCTGTAACAACCAATCTAATCAGTTCTTCAGTCCTTTGCCGCCGCGACCTTTGAAGGTCAGCTCGGCAATGCCGGACTTGTCGAGCTCGCCGAGGCCCAGTTTCGCCATCTTCGAATATTGCTTGAACGTGGCTGCAGCCAGCGGGAGGTCGAGCTTCATTTTCTTCGCCAGGCTCAGCGCAATGCCAGAGTCCTTGGCTGCGTGGGCGGCGGAGAAGAAACAGGAATGCTCGCGGTTCTGCATGTCCTCGCCGTCGGTTTGCAGCACGCGCGAATTCGCGCCGGTCTGTGAAAAGACCTCCATCAGCGGCTTGAGGTCGAGGCCCAACGCAGCGCCCAGACCCAACCCTTCGGCCAGCCCGGCGGTGTTGATGTTCATGACCATGTTGACCAATGCCTTCACGCTCGCCGCCTGACCGGCTTTGCCAATGTAACGCAAGAGCTGGCCGTCATGGCTCAGCTTCGTCAAAATGGGCCTGACTTTGTCGAACGTGCTCTCGGCGCCGCCGCACATCAAATAAAGCGTTCCCTGCCGCGCCTGGGTGATGCTCGAGGCCATGCAGGCTTCCAGCGATTCCGCTTTCGCCTTTTTTGCCAGCTTTTCCACTTCGACGTGGACCTTGGGGGTGATGGTTGCACAGTTGATAAAGAATTTGCCTTCGGCGTGCTTCAACAGATTGTCTTTCTTGTCCGCGTAGATCCTCCGCATCGCATCGTCGTCGGTGACCACGGTGATGATGACGTCCGACAACGCCGTTACCCGCGCGAGCGTCGGGCAGACTTCGCAACCCAACTCCTGCGCCAGTGATTTCGCCGCCTCTGCGCGCACGTCGTAAACCGCGACCACTGGATAACCAACCTCTTTCAACCGGCGCGCCATGTTCGCGCCCATGCGACCTACTCCGACGAATCCAATTTTTTCAGCCATAGTTATTCATTGTTTGTTGTTTTTTTGCTTGTGTCTGGCGAACGCACGTTTCGTCAACGTCCAAACTCCGGGAATCAATTCCCGGCGACTCTAAGCAACTGAATCGAGGCGGGCACGCTTTTTTCATTCATCGGAAACTGTGCGGCATGGTTGCGAAAACCTGACCTGCGCCCTGGCATTGTGCCAAGCCGGGCTGTGCCAATTCAGAAAGCGCCGCGACAGAGTGACGCTTCTGGCGCAACATTCCGGGTTCGGATTTTCTGGGCGTTCTGTTTGTAATCCACGTATTCCAAACCTGTTAATACAGAAATAACACGGTTGGCACCACTGGTGCTGGATAAGCGTTCCGTACATAATAGAGCGAGGTTTCTATGGCTAAAGTATTAGGCATTGATTTAGGAACGACGAACTCCTGCATGGCCGTTATGGAGGGCGGAGAGCCCGTCGTGCTGGAAAACTCGGAAGGCAAACGCACCACGCCTTCCGTCGTCGCTTTCACCAAGAATGGCGAACGGCTTGTCGGCGAAGCGGCCAAGCGCCAGGCTGTGACCAACCCGCGCAACACGATTTACTCCATCAAGCGTTTCATGGGCCGCAAATACGAGGAGGTGAACGAGGAGATCAAACGGGTCCCTTACAAGGTTGTTCGCGCCGCCAACGGTGATGCCGCAGTCGAACTCGA
This sequence comes from Verrucomicrobiota bacterium, assembly GCA_003219675.1. Classification (GTDB taxonomy): domain Bacteria; phylum Verrucomicrobiota; class Verrucomicrobiia; order Limisphaerales; family AV2; genus AV2. The sequence continues at coordinate 1,686 of QHPW01000123.1, read as the reverse complement.
AGTGGACGGCAAACCAAAACAGTTCAGTCCGCCCGAAATTTCGGCAATGATTCTGGCGAAGCTCAAAACCGACGCTGAAATGCGTCTGGGTGAAAAAATCACACAAGCGGTCATAACGGTTCCGGCTTACTTCAACGATTCGCAGCGTCAAGCCACCAAAGACGCCGGCCGCATTGCGGGTCTGGAGGTTTTGCGCATCATCAATGAGCCGACAGCGGCGTCCCTCGCGTACGGGCTGGACAAGAAAAAGGACGAGAAAATTGCGGTGTACGACCTGGGCGGCGGCACTTTCGATATCTCGGTGCTCGAAATCGGCGACGGCGTTTTTGAAGTCAAAGCCACCAATGGCGACACTCACCTCGGCGGTGACGACTGGGACAACCGCATCATGGATTATATCCTCGACGAGTTCAAAAAGGAACACGGCATGGATTTGCGCAAGCAGCCGGACGCACTGCAGCGCATCAAGGAAGAGGCGGAGAAGGCGAAGATCGCTTTGTCCAGCGCGCAGGTTTACGAAATCAATTTGCCGTTCATCACCGCGGACGCCAGCGGTCCAAAGCATATCAGCATGAAGCTGACGCGAGCCAAGATGGAACAGCTTTGCGACGACCTGTTTGAACGCACGGTGTCGCCGGTGAAGAATTGCCTGAAAGATGCCGGTATTGCGCCCGACAAAATCGACGAACTGGTGCTTGTCGGCGGCATGACGCGCATGCCGCGTGTGGTCGAGACCGCGCACTCGCTGGTCAACAAACCCCCGCATCAAGGCGTGAATCCGGACGAAGTAGTGGCCGTGGGCGCGGGCATTCAGGGTGGCGTGCTCAAAGGCGAAGTCAAAGATGTGTTGCTGCTCGACGTGACCCCGCTGTCGCTGGGCATCGAAACGCTCGGGGGCGTGTTCACCAAACTCATCGAGCGCAACACGACCATCCCGACCCGCAAATCGGAAATCTTCTCGACTGCCTCGGACAATCAGCCCGGCGTGGAAATTCACGTGCTCCAGGGCGAGCGTCCGCTGGCCAGGGACAACAAGACCATCGGCAAATTCCATCTGACGGATATTCCGCCGGCACCGCGCGGCGTGCCGCAGATTGAAGTCACGTTCGATATTGACGCCAATGGTATTTTGCACGTGAGCGCGAAAGACCTTGGCACCGGCAAGGAGCAAAAGATCACCATTACGGCGAGCAGCGGGCTGTCGAAGGACGAAGTCGAGAAGATGCGCAAAGACGCGGAGGCTCACGACGAGGAAGACCGCAAACAGCGTGAGGCCATCGAAGTCCGCAACGAGGCGGACAACGCGGTTTATCGCTCCGAGAAAATGCTGAAGGACAGTGCGGACAAGATCTCGGGCGACGACAAGGCCAAAATCGAAAAGGCGATCAACGACGTCAAGGACGCCCTGAAAGGCAACGATGCCGCGGCGATCCAATCGGCCAGCGAGAAACTGAACGAGGCCTGGCAGGCGGTGTCGTCTGAACTCTACAAGGCGGCGGCGGAGAAGGCGCGAGCCGGCAAAGGCCAGCGGCCACCCGAGTCCGGCGAAGCCAGGTCCGGCGACAAGAAATCCGAAGACGAAGGACCGGTCATTGACGCTGAGGTTGTGGACGAGAAAAAGTAGAACGTCGGGTCGCTTGAAGTGTCGCAGGCGAAGAGACTTTTCCCGGCGCGAGTGCGGCGGGA